>CAZLQM010000001.1:0-91642 GCA_964561945.1 uncultured Gammaproteobacteria bacterium
GTGTAGGGATTGAGATTAAGATGTAGAGAGATACACTTACCCTCTTGGGAAAGTTGGGAAGTCAGAGCAAGCAGAAAAAATACTGTGTTATCAACGCGTGGGGGAATGGAAAGAAAGATAACTATCTTGCAAGAAAAGTGGAAAATGCAAAGAAGGAAATGGTGTGTTGATTAAATGATGAAGGCGGGAGTATTATTATTTTAGTGGGCAAACTATTAAATTTGGTTAAGAATAATAAGCTGGTGGTGGCTTTGGTTGTATTATTCTTGGGGTATTGGTGGCTAAATAATGGGGGTTTGTGGCAATACATGAGTTTAGGCTCTGGGAGCAGTAATTCTTACAAATATCGAGGTGTAATGGAGGATTCTTCTTTTGGTAGCGCAGGGATGCCTATGGCACAAACCATCGGCCTTGGTTCAACCGCTTCCAAAAAAATAAATAATCCAAGTCTGTCTCCTGTTTCACCATCGGAATCAAGTGATCGAATGACTGTGCAAAGTGGATCTTTGGCGTTACTGGTTAAAGATGTTAGAGAAACACAAAATAAAATCAGCCAGTATGTGCGAAGTGAAGGTGGATATGTAGTCAACATGAGTACTAATCGCCCCACAGAACAACCTTATGGAAATATGAGTGTGCGAGTTGTTGCAGAGAAACTCGAAGCAACTTTTGATTATTTTAGAGGTTTAGGGGTAAAAGTTACTACTGAGAATTTAAGTGGATATGATGTTACGGATCAATATGGAGATTTAGAGACTAGGTTGGGATATTTACAGAGATCTTTATCTCAAATTCAAGCTATCCAAGATGAGGCAGAGACATATGAGGAAATTCTTTCTGGAACACGTGAGATTATAAATTTACAGCAACAAATCGACGATTTGAAAGGCAGGCAATTGTATTTGGAACAAACTTCCAAATTTGCTTTAGTAAACATTAGTATGTCGACAGATGAATTTGCTCTACCCTATGCACCTGATAGTAATTTCCGGCCAGAGATAATTTTTAAATTAGCAGTAAGATCTATGCTAGGCACATTGCAAGGATTAGGTACATTGGGGATTTGGGTGGTCGTGTATAGCTTGATTTGGATTCCATTGGTAATTTTAATCTGGTTCGTGAATAGAATTATGAAAAAACGAAATCACAATAGGTCGAGCGACAAATTATAAACTAAGAAAAGTGGCGTGTTATTATTAGAAAATGACTGATACTATTTTTGATAGGATAGTTAGGAAAGAAGTTAAAAGTTGGATTGTTTGGGAAAGCGAAACTCATTTAGCATTTTTAACACCTTATGGAAATACATGGGGGCAAACAGTAGTATTACCTAAAGAATATTTAGGTGATGATGTATTTGAAATGGAAGAAAATAGTTATATTGCCTTAATGATGGCTTGTCGAGAAGTTGAGCGTTTGTTAAAAAAAGGATTGGAAGTACAACGTGTAGCCATGGTAATTGAAGGGACAGGAGTTCCATATGTTCATGCCAAACTTTATCCTTTGCACGGCAAACTTGCCAAAAGCATTGACATAGAACACCCAATCCATCAAGAATTTTATCCTGAATATGTTGGCTATTTATCTACGGTAGAGGGGCCAAAAATGAGGGACGAAGACCTTGATAAAATTGCAATTAAAATTAGATCTGCTATGTAATTAGTATTATTAATTTGGTGGTATCCTAGTATTAATGATTAAATTTTGGGCTGGATTGTTATTAGGAATTTTTGTCGCAGGTGGAATTGCGGCAGGAGGGATAATTTATTATTTGAATAAGGATAAAACTAATCTAGTTGTAGAAGAAAATTACTGGCCAACTTTTGAGAATGAAGATGAGAAACCTTTGTCCAAGTTTTCTTTCCCGCAATTAGCACAAACCAAGTTTGTGCCCAGTAAAATTGAGGTGTTAGAAGAATTAGATAAGGGGGAAGATTGGACAAGCAATAAAATTATGTATACGTGGGGAGGAAGGAAAATTTCTGGACAAATAACGATACCTGATAAAACTAAATTTAGCGGGAAAAGACCTGTGATTGTAATGGTAAGAGGATGGGTTGACCCAAGTGAATATGAAACAGGAGTAGGAACGCGAAATGTAGCCAAAGTGTTGACAAGTAAGGGGTTTTTGACAATTTCGACTGATTTTTTGGGATATGGAAACTCTGACAAGCCTGAAAATGATGTTTGGTGGGAGAGATTCAGTAAGCCAGCTCAGGTGATTCAATTAATTAAATCACTGGAAACTCTAGACGATGCGGATACCGAAAGAATTGGATTTTGGGGACACAGCAATGGAGGGCAAATTACATTGTCCGTTTTGGAAATAATGGGTGTAGATTACCCAACGAGTCTATGGGCACCGGTGAGCGTATCTTTTCCGTACGGGATATTAGTTTTTACAGAAGGAACGGAAGATGACGGAATGGCCTTAAGACGAAGTTTAGCAACTCTTGAATGGAATTATGATGTGAGAGTTTTTTCAATATCTTCTTATCTTGATAAAATAAAAGCTCCCATTATTTTGCATCAAGGTACAGCTGATACAGACGTTTTACCAATCTGGTCCGACAATTTGGCAAATAAACTGAGGAAATTAAAAATCCCAGTTACCTATCATTTATATCAAGGAGCCGATCATAATTTGCGACCGGCTTGGGAGACTGCAGTGCAAAGAGACGTGGAGTTTTTTAGTGAAAAGTTAAAACCATAATTGTTATTTGACAATAAAATTAAGGCGTTGCATAGTAAGGTAATGCGATTATTGCAAGATCATTGGGACGAAGATGTGGGAAAAACTGTCGTAGTTCGGTGTAATTATGATGTTGATGTTGAAGATGGAAAAGTGTTGGATACAACTCGGGTTGAAGATAGCTTGGAAACGATCAGGGCTTTGCTCGAAAGAGGGTGCAAATTAGTATTAATGGCTCATTTGGGGCGTCCTGATGGTGAGGCAAAGGCTGAGTTTTCTTTAGCTCCGGTTCATGCCCTATTGGGTGATTTGATTGGAGAACCTATTTCATTTGTAAATGAATTAAATGTTGAATTAGTCAAGAATGCTGTAACGAGAATTGTAATGTTAGAAAATCTGCGTTTCTGGGCTGAAGAAGAAGCTAATGATGATCAATTTGCAAGAACTCTTGCCTCCATGGGTGACTTTTATGTCAATGAAGCTTTTGCCAACTGTCATCGAGCGCACGCTTCAATCGTAGGAATACCCAAGTATTTACCACATACTGCGGGGCTTCATTTATCAAGAGAGTACGAAATTTTGACTAAGGTGCGCCAAGATCCAGCTAAACCCTTAGTAGTGGTAATAGGAGGGTCGAAAGTAGAAACAAAAGCTCCATTGGTAGATGCTTTTCGAGATATTGCAGACTTGATTTTGGTGGGAGGTAAGATTGCCACTGAAATATCTGACGAACACAAGGCAATGCCAAATCTGATAATTGCTGACCTAGTGGAAAGTGGAAAGGATATTACAGAAGCCTCTGCAAGAATGTTTGCTGAGAAGATTATGGAGGCAAAAAGCGTAATTTGGAATGGAACTATGGGGGTTTTTGAAGATGAAGAATACAGGACTGGCACTAGGATTGTAGCAGAGGCAGTTAATACAACTATAGCATTTACTGTGGTTGGCGGAGGTGATACAGAAGCAGCTTTGACCGTACTTGATATGGAAGATGGAATTGATCATATAAGTACAGGTGGGGGAGCAATGTTAGATTATCTATGCGACGGTTCTTTGGTTGGATTTGATGCGCTTGCATAAATTTTGGATGGTTGACAAACGACGCAGGTATCTGATCATAATGAATATATGGTAAAGATTGGAATTAATGGGTTTGGACGAATCGGGAGATTAGCTTTTCGGGTAGCTACGATGAACCACTCAAGCGATGCAGAAGTTGCTGTAATCAATACTTCAGGTTCAATGAGCGCGAGTGGATGGATGATGCTAGTTAAATATGACACAAATTTTAAAAGATACCCGTTTGAGATCAGTGCCGAAGATGTCAGGGATCCAAAGGAAGCGACAGATGAAGATCCGTTGATTGGATACATCGTTGTACAAGGTAAGAAATATCCTGTGTTGGCTCAAAAGAATCCTGAGAAAATCCCTTGGGGAAAGTATGGAGTTGATGTAGTAATTGAGTCAACTGGTGTATTTATTGATACCAAAGGAGCTTCTGGTCATTTCGTAGGTGGAGCAAAGAAAGTTGTGCTTTCGGCTCCAGCCAAAGGTAGCGATATTCCCACTTACGTATTGGGAGTTAATCAAACTGGTGGAGAGAAAATAATCTCAAATGCTTCTTGCACCACGAATTGTATATCACCTGTAACTAAGGTGATGATGGATAACTTCGGAATTCAGAAAGCGATGATGACAACAATACATAGTTTTACTGACGATCAGCGTTTGCACGACAATTCACACAAAGATTTAAGGAGAGCAAGAGCTGCGGGACAAAACATTGTGCCGACCACGACAGGGGCTGCCGTAGCAACTGGGTTGGTTATACCTGAAATTGTAGGCAAATTTGATGGCATCGCAATCAGGGTTCCTACACCAGCCGGATCAGTTTCGGACATTACATTTTTAACTGAGAAAGATACTACTGTTGAAGAAGTTAACAAAGTATTATCTGATGCTGCAAAAAGTTCAGAGTTTGCAGGTATCTTGACAGTAACAAATGATCCATTAGTATCTTCGGATGTAATTGGTCAGACATACTCGGCAATTGTAGATTTGGAATTTACGCAAGTAGTTGGCGGAAATATGGTTAAGGTTTTGGCTTGGTATGATAATGAATGGGGATATACGAATAGATTGGTAGAACAAGCAATTTTGGCTGGTGGATTATAGGGACAAATTTGGTTTTTGGATTACAGTTGCGTATGATGATTATTAATGACGCTTAATTGGAATAAAGGTTTGGTGGCGAAAATTATAGTTGTAGTGGTTTTGGGGTTAGGCTGGTGGTATGCTAGTGTACAAACAACCAGTAGACCTCAATCACAGCCAATTACAAATGAAGGTCGCAATCTACCTGATTTTAAAGCTATTACTAGCTCTTATGCTGTTTTTTATACGTCTGCAGATCTAATTGATAAAACGAATACTGTTGTTCAATTTCCTTATTACTTCTCTACTCCACATCAACCTTTGTTTCTAAATTTACAGACTAATCCTGGCACAGATGAAGTAATTGTTTTGGTTGATCATCCAATTATAGAGAAAGTGGTGGATTGGCCTAAAATTGTAAGTAATGATTTGGTCCTCTACCAAAGAAATCAGCAATTTAACTCAATTGAAAATTTCATTAGCAATCATCCTAAATCAGAAATTATTGTGGCAGATTCCACATTGATATTTAACAAGAAGATTAAACCTGATGCAAATATTTTATCTCTAGGCGAATGGACCGATGATACCAATTTTGATTATTTCTTAACAACTTATCATGAACCTATTGAAAAAGATTATTACAATATTGCTGAATTTCGCGTTGATGCAAGCAATGGTTATTTGAAAGATTGTGGAGAAAATAAAGACGATTGTCATCCAACTCTAACTTGGAAACTGGACATGCCAAATAGCGGAGATGAAACATTATTTCTGGGGGAGGTGCATGTAGATTTTCGCCAGTCTTCTAAATAAATATGAAAGTAATATCGATTGCTTCAGAAGTGGCTTCGGTTCATAAAACAGGGGGACTGGGAGATGTGGTTCGAGATTTGGCATTGGAGTTGAGAAATCAAGACGTGGAAGTGGATGTTTTGATTCCGATGTACTTACATTTGGTAAATGAAGAAAACATGCGAAACAAAATATGGGACGGGATGATTGATTTCAAAGGTGAATTGCGTCAAGTGTCTGTTTATATGATTTTGGTTCCTAATACTCAAATTAAGTGCTACTTGATTTATGAGCCAAAGATTATTTCGAGTAATGCGAGTAACGATGTCCAAAGATTTGGACTATTAAGTAAAGTGGTCGTCAAACTATTAATTGATAATGTAATAATGTGTGACCTTTTGCATTTGCATGATTGGCATTTGGGTTTATTACCATTGATTGCTAAGCACGAAGGCTTACAAATCCCAAAATTATTAACAATCCATAACGTACTTTTCCAAGGGAATACTGAGCCGACAATTTTGGATGATTTGGGTATTAAATGGGATTATTTGCCTGAACTTATGTGGGACGTACAAGATGGAGATTTGAACTTCTTAATGCAAGGGATAATCCATGCTGATTATGTAACTACGGTCAGTCCAACATATAGGAGTGAGATATTAACTGAACCAAACGCGGGAGGGATGAGTAGTGCGTTGGTTAATAAAAATGATAAATTTAGTGGGATCCTAAATGGAATTGATATGAATGTGTGGAATCCTGAAAATGATTTTTTCTTAGATACAAAATTTAATATATCAAACTATAAAGAGGGGAAAAATGGCGCTAGAAATCAATTGTCGAATTCACTCAAGAAAAAAATTGAGGAAGAAGACATCTTGCTAACTTACATTGGGCGAGCAGATAGTCGCCAAAAAGGTATTGGTTTGATTCTTGAAGCTGTAAATAACATGGGGTTACTGAACAATAATTTGCGGTTAGTGTTGCTGACAGAGGGAGATGACCAATTAGAAAATCAAATTATTCAAACTGCAAATCGGTTTGACCGAATGGATGCTTTTATAAAATTTGATGATCCTTTGGCACACATTATTTATGCAGCAAGCGACATGGCATTAATTCCATCGTGGTATGAACCTTGTGGGCTAGTACAAATGATGGCAATGCGATATGGGAGCGTGCCCATTGCAAGAGCGACGGGTGGATTAGTTGATAGTATTGAAGATGGGGTCAATGGATATTTATTTGAAAATTTTGAAGCAGAAAGCCTGTTTGAAACAATAAAGATTGCCGAAGAAAAGTATAAATTAACGAATGGATGGAATGAAATTGTGGGAAATTGTATGGGGCGAAATTGGAGTTGGGAGAGCTCGGCGTACCAATATAAAGCTCTATATACTCAGATGATGGAAAAAAACTCGTATTAGCTAAGACATCATTGACAGTTGGGTATTTTTTGCCTAATATCGAATCTAGTTGAGGTTTATTGAAAACTTGATATGACTAAAAAAATATTTTATCTATTTGTACTTATTTTGTTGGGTGGAGGATTTTTTTTAATTAATGTTGGACGCGTATATGCACAGGCAGGCAGATCACTGACAATTATTCCACCTAAATTTGACGGTCTGTTTGCAAATCCTGGAGATACTGCGGTAGAAACATTGCGGGTCAGGAACGATTCTGATACACCCGTAACATACGGTATAAAGATTGAAGACTTCACGACTAGCGGAGAAGAGGGGCAAGTAGTGTTGGAAGAAGGAGAATCAGATAAGAATTTTTCGCTGGCTTCATGGATTGAGATGGAAACGAGCGATATTGTGTTACAACCGCTTGAGGAAAGAACAATATCTTTTGTAATTAATGTCCCGCGTAACGCTGAACCAGGTGGACATTATGCTTCGATATTGTTCCAATCAACTGCTGAACAAATTCCTGGTAATGCTGCAGTAGCTCAGAGAGTTGGGTCATTGGTACTGCTGAGAGTTTCGGGAAACGTCGATGAGAATGCAGAACTGCTAACATTCTCTACTCCTAATTATCAGAAAAGTGGGCCAATTACTTTCTCAATGAGAGTTGAGAATAAAGGCAATGTACATATTCAACCTCAAGGAACAATTATTATCAAAAATATGTTTGGCAAAAAAGTGGCCGAGATCCCATTAGATAGCAGAAACGTATTACCTGGGGCTGTGAGAAAAATGGATACTGTGTGGAATCAAGAAAGATTGTTAGGTCGATATACGGCGACACTTATTTCTCAATATGGCGAGGGAGCTAAGAAGAATACTTTATCTGCTGCAATTAATTTTACGGTAGCCTCCCCCATTGCAATAGTCTTAATAGTTGGAGGAGTTATAGCGGTACTTGGTATCTTGATTTTCATGGTTGCTGGATGGGGACGGATGTCTAAAGCGATGAAAATAATTGCCACAGGAAAATAGTTCTGGGTTTAGTTCTTCATAAATAACTTGTTAGAATAAAGAGTAAGTTTATTGATAAATGAGTGACTACCTTTATGATTCCAATAAGAAAATTAATCTCATCAATATTAATTTGCTTAATCGGACTGGTAGTATTTATGAATGCTGGGGATGAAGTTTTTGGTGTAGGGAATTTGCAAGCAGTCAAGGATACAATCGGAAGCTCTTCGCCAGGGGCAACAAATATTGCCCATGAAGTGAAATTCCGGTTGCCAATTAATTCCCTGGCAATCACTAGCACTGACTACATTACCATTGATTTAGGTAATTTTTCTGATGTATCGGTGGCTACAAATATTACTGGAATTTATGGAGGCACGCCTGTCTTTAGTCTAGTCGGAAAGGAAGCGAAAATAACAGGCATTATTGTTGACCCTGGGGTTGAACTTACAGTTACGGGAATTACGGCAACGAATCCCGCATCTTTGGCTAATTTTGGAGTTACGATAATTATTTCTGAAGATATTAATGGATTAATCGTGAAAAATATTGGTACGGTGATTGCTTCTGGGAGTGATGGCTCGTTTAGCGTGACTGCTTCGATTGATCCGCCTGTGGCGTCACTTGTGATTTCAGGATACACATCTCCTGGGACTTTTGTGACATTTACCAATAATGGAGCTGTAATTGGCACCGATTCAGCTGGTCCCACTGGATTCTTCAGTCAGGTTTTTACAGGACTGCAGCCCATGACTCACTCTCTGAGGATTTATGGTGTGGATCAGAGTTTACGAGCAACTGCGCCGATTTTTTTGGAAATATATACACCGATTTATCAAGAAACTACGATCAGCGATATTATTTTGCCCCCGACGATAGAGCTTGATAGTAATGTGGTGATACGAGGAGATGATTTGGTGGTTAGCGGGTCTGCTGTTCCCAACGGGGATATTAGTCTATTAACTGAGTCATATTTACGCAACTACTCAACTACTGTAGATGTTAATGGAAATTGGAATTATACAATTGCCAACACCATTGACTATTTGCCTGGAGATTATCGTGCTTATGGGATTGTGCAATCTGGTTCATTACAAAGCCTTGCAGGAACCGCTTTAGGGTTTACAGTTACATCACAAGCGACGACACCAACTCCGGCAAATTGTAACATTGCTCAAGCAGATTTGAATTGCGATACTCATGTAAACTTATTTGATTTTAGTATTTTGATGTATTACTGGGGGACAACTCAACCAGCTGGAGATATCAATAATGATGGGGTGGTGAACTTATTTGATTTTAGTATCATGATGTACTACTGGGGGACATAGTAAGACCCAATTGCAGAAAGTGGGATATATTTGGTACGCTTGAGAGTAGTTATTATTATGGCAAGAACTAAACAGTCTTTAAGCACAAGTACACGAAGTGGTAGTAGTTTTTATCGAAAACTATCGCCGACTAAAAAGTACGCTAGCACCAAACGTAAAAATTTGAGTAGGAATGATGAGTACGATCACTTATTAACCAATCTTAAAGATGAACTGACTGAGAAATTTGAGGTGGAACTGGCAGAAAGATTAGCAGAGGCAACTGCAAAAATTAATAAAGAGAAAAAAGACACGTTTGAGGATAAATATAGGTTAAATTATAAGCATGAGAATGAAAGTAATGAAGATGAATACGAAAGTGAAAATTCTCGACAACACCAACATCCCTCTTGGCCTTGGGAGCCAGTAACACATAGTCATCAAGATAATTATAGTGCGAGAAGTCGTCGAGAAAGCAGGTATGCAGAAGATGATAATAATGATTGGCGAGAATTAACTCGATATAGAAATAGTCCTCCTGTCTATAAATACGAAGAAAAGGAATATGCGCCCCAACCACGGCGACCAATTGAAGTTGGACAACCAAAATATGATAAGCCTGAGGAACAATCACGATATAGGTACGATGTAAAACCAGAATATAGGCAGAATCGCGATATTGAGAAACCTAAATCAACAAATTTTGAATCTGAGCTCGAAGCATTGAAAGACAAAGTAGGATTTTTAGAGAAGGAATTACTGGCTTCATACCAAAGAGAATCTGGTCTAAAAACAAGTGTGGAGAAGCTAGAGCAAGAAGTTGTAAGCCGACAAGCGGGACTGCGACAGCAATTAGATACATTACGCAAAGACGTGGCACCTGTAACAGAACCAGCCAAAGATGAAAACAAGCTAACTTCTCTTTCAATGCAATTAACTCAAGTTATGCAGTCAATGAATACCATGATGGATGATGAAACTGATGTAACAATCAAAGATGATCCAAAAGCAGTCATGCCAATTGCCACAGATGAAATTGCAGAAGAAGTTGGCAAAAAACTAGAGGATAAAAAAAAAGAAGTTAGCACTAAGCCTGCAGAAAAGGTCAAAGAATCTGGCAAAAATAAGAAGAAAAAAGTGATGTGGCTGTTTGCTTCGTTAGTGTTAGTGATTGGTGGTATTGCTGCTGGGGCGTTTTTCTTTTTGAATGGGCAGACTAGTGTTGATCCTGAGTTAATCAAAAACTACTTGCCTGAAGGTCAGACTCAGTCAGGTGAGCCTGCTCCAACAAGTAAAAACGAAGTTACACCAGAAATTGCAGATAATGGGACAGGCTCAGTTCAAGGAGCTGCAACCAGTACCTCTCCTCCAGGCAATAGTTTCGAACAATCTAATGCCGATGTGGCTTATGGCGAGACACGTTGGGACACACACAAAAACCCCCAACTGGGGGTTCAGTTTGATTATCCCAGTAATTCAGCTAATGTAGTCAGAACTGATACGAGTGTTACTGTGTTGCGTAAAACGGGGTATATTTTTAAAATTCAGTATGTTAAGACAGCCCTTGATTTGAAAGATTATTGGAATCAAATTAAAGCTCGCAACTTGATTTATAAATCAAGTGAAACTACTTTTCGAGATTTGCCAGCGCTCTTCCTAGAGTTAGATGATCAATCAGATTATCCTGGAAATAGATATTTAGTTAAAAAAGATGATGTCATTTATGACATCTGGTATGCAATTAATTCTAGCAATTTGTCTGACGATGATGCAAAGAGAATTGACATAATTCTTAATTCTTTTAAGTTTATGGAGTAATTGGTTTTTAGGATTTTGGGTTTTAACATATAATGGTGATTATTATGAAGTTACTGAAGATTGGATTAATTGGGTTATTGATTGCGATCGCTCTTGGGCTAGTTTGGAAACTTGGAGCTAAAGGCAAAGTTTCAGGAGTGTATACAGGACAGCCAGGAACGTATGAGATAGAAGTCCCCGAAAGAATTAGTTCAACTGATCCTTTTGTAATTAAATTAAATGTCGACACAAAAGGTCAAAATGTAAATGCCGTCGGTCTGCATTTGAAATTTGCAACCAATCGATTACAAATTCTAAATATGGATACTACCAAGTCTTTTTGTGAGTTGTATCCTGAGAACAGATACGACAATCAAACAGGGGAGATAAAGATTTCGTGCGGTCTGCCCTCACCAGGATTTAATGGCCAACGAACTCTGGCTGTAATTACATTTGAACCCTTGAGCGTAGGCACAACCGAGTTGCAGGTATTAGATGATAGCGCCATACTTCTCAATGATGGGAAAGCTACAAATATTTTGAAAGAATATCCCGTAAGAGATGTATTGATAGTGGGTAATCTTTAGGGTGATGGTTGGCGATAATCAGGTCATTCGTGTAAAGTAAATTATGTCTATGTCTCATCGGTTATATATGGTTTTATTAAGTGTATTTGTTTTTTTCATATCAGGAAAAAGTGCTTGGGCCGCACCATATTTTTATATAGAAGGGCCAGCTTCAATTACTGTAAATCAACCTGAGAATTACTATTTGCTAGTTAATCCTGATGGAAATTCACTAAATGCAGTTAGAGCTGTATTTAATGTTCCAAATGGATATTTCTATAGTGTGAACATTGACGTGACTGATACAAGATCGCCTACCCCTACGCCTTTATATTTAACTCCACCGCCGACCCCAACACCTCGTCCTACCCATCGATGCGAAACATATCCAGAACTAAGTACTGTACCGGATTCAGGAGGTAATGTAGTTGTTGCATGTGGATTCAAAACACCAAATGTAGCTGCTAACGGAGCTTTTGTCGCGCGAATTATTTTGTCTGCTGCAAATACAGGAAATATTAATCTCGATTTTGATAATGGTCAAAACCAATATGCAACTGGTCCTGGCATTCCTGTGGCTGGCGGTGTTTCTATTAATAAACCAATAACTATTGCAGGGGTGGGAGTTACTCTAACGCCAACGCCAACCCCAACTCCAACTGGAACAATTATCCCCACAGTTACGAACACCCCTACGCCAACACTAACCCCAATACCCAGTCCATCAGGGGCTACTCCGACAGGAGCAAGTGGCGGGGGCGAATCGTATGGGCTGAATGCAAGTGATGTCAATTTTGTAACTATTGCACCTTTCCCGACTCCCACGACTGGAGATAATGCTCCTTTGGAAGTTGTCGAAGAGAATAATACTGTCCCCACGCCTCCACCAATTACCCCCAGGCCGCCCGCAACTCCTTTTCCGACACCTAATCCCAATGGAAGCACTCAGGACAATGGTGAGGTGCTGGCGGTGCAGTCGATTCGAGATCTGTTGATTCCTGGAAAATCGAGTGCTGATAAAAATGTGGTTTTATTTAACTTTGTTTCTTTGATAACCCTATTTAGCATCATCATCGTAATTATCTGGCGAATAATTATGCTTAAAAGGAAAAATAAACTTAAACAAACTCATATAGCAGATCTGATCAATGGAGAACTGGCGACACTGGAAACCAAACTGAGTGTACTTGAAGAAAAGGATGGAGCTAAGAGTTTTCAAGCGGAATTTGAAAAAACACTTGATAATATACAACAAGAATTAACTATTGATGAAAAAAAGAAAACTGAGTAGGTTCGTATCTTGTATTACTTGATACAATAGCTTTAGTTATGAATAGAGGAAGTATAATTGGTATTGGTATTTTGGCTTGTCTTCTGGTGACGTTAGCGGGATGTTCTAGTAATGTAAATGACATAAAAAATGATAATAGTGAAGTAGAAATTAAAGAAGACCATCAAGTTGAGCGTTTGGAAAATATTGTTAAGGATTCTTCTGTAATCGCAGTACGTAGATCAAATCATCTTTTATTGGTTAATCCCGAAAATAAGGAGTTCGTGGATTTATATCAGTTACAAGGCGATGAGGTGCCGTTGAGTAATGAATTATTTGATTTTAAAGTCAGTCCTGGACATAAATGGATAGTTTGGTATTCGTCTCGCAAAGGATTGATAACTTACGATATTGAAAATAAAAAAGTTGAAGTCATTGCTAATGTGAATGATTGGTTCAATCGCAATCCATACTTTGAATTGGATGATGAAAAAGAAATTGTTTATTGGATTGGTAATGATGGTGCCGTGTTAAATGAGTTAAACTTGGAGACAAAAGATCTAAGCACGATAATGATTCCATATCCATTTGGAAACATTTTTAAGGTGTCTCCGAACAATGAACGTTTTTTGTATATTACAGGTTTTAGTAATCAAAATTCTCAGAGCCAGAGGCCAAGGTTTATGTTTTCGGATCGGCAGGGAACTTTGGATTCGACGTTTGCTAGTCAAGTAGAGCTATCAAGTAGATTTACGGTTGAATGGAGTCCCGATAATCAAGGTATTTTGACGATTTTCGATGATCAGGTTTGGTTTTATCCTTATAGCAATCCCGACAATCCAACTATATTTGTTCAATTTGAAGGAGGTGTTGGTGCAAGAGATATTAAAAAGCTAGGAGAAGAAATATTTGTTTTGGATTCTGGGGGGTATTGGCATCGATATGAGTACTCAACGAAAAAAGAAACCGCTCGTATTCCAACCGATATTGCAAAAGAATTAAGAAAGCCAATCTTTTATCCATGGGCAGATCAAATGTTCCTTATTAGCGAAACGTCCCAAGATGAAGAGAATAAATTCCAAAGACTGTGGTTGTCAAATTATAGAGGTCAGAAAGAAATAGTTTTGTCACACTTTGGTGAAGCGCAAGTAACGACATTTAATGAACAGTTAGATTAAATTGAGTTACAATTAAACTCGATTTAAAATATTAAATGGTCTTTGTTTAATTGGGTAAACTATTAAGTTGTTTGAGCAACTCTTGGGCTTGTAAATAATCAGGATTATATTTGAGGATGTATTCAAGTTCTTGTTTACTCTCATTTACATAGCCTCCACTTTGGTAAAGTAGAGCCAATGTAAACCTTGCTTCCGGAGACTTGGGATCACGATAAACTGCCTTGAGGAGTGTTTGGTAAGCTTGATTAAGAGCTTGAGAATCGTGATCAGATTTGCTTGTTTCAAATTCTGATTGAAATTGGGCAAGAATTTCTTGGGATGAAGGGCTAGTGATTCCTGGCTTATAACGAGGATCTCCTGTATATTGATCCACTTGATCTAATAGCTTACGGGGTTGAGAAACTAGGGGGTTAAATTTGATAGCTGTCTCTTGATGATAACGAGCTGGTTTAGGATAACCGAATTTACTGTAAAGAAATCCAAGTGTCATGTGTTTGTATGCAAAATAATCCTTGAGGCCTGATTGAAAGTAGTTTTTAGAGGGAATTTTTTGGGAAAGTAGAGCTTTAGAAATAGCATACAAATCTGAATTGTCTGTTAATGTATCGGGCGTAGTAGTTGCAACTTGGTATAAATATCCATGAGGAATTAAATAAAATGGGTTAGCGTCAAACCCCATATAATCCGAGTAAAATCCATCAGGCTCCGTTAGATAAGTAATGCGATGTGCTACATTCCAACTAATCAAGTCACTAGCGAAGAAAGGATTATATCCATATGGATAACCTTGATATTGAGGATTGTTGATTAAAAAATACTTAAGGTAATAGTTATTTTTGATTAGAACGGTAACATCTGGACGATAATTCTCGACAAGTTGTTCGTAAAGCAGGCTATAGCAAGAAATATCAGAAAAACATATTACTACCGAGTTGGGTACCGCAGTGTCTAACATTGCATGGGCATAATCTCTAAGTAACGTATTGTTGCGCTGGACGGCTGTATCTTTATTTGATTGAATTTGATAAAAAATACTTAGAATTACAACTAATCCTAAAATATTGATTGATGACAACTTGTGTTTTTTAGAATTATTAGAAAATAATTTAGTCAAACTTATGACCCCTGTGAGGGTAAGTAATATAAAACTAATATGCCCTAGCATGTATTGTCTGTGAGATATACCAACTCCAAGTCTATATTCTAAATTATCTGAATTATATTCAGGGACTCCCATGTAAGTTCCAAACATAATGCCTGAGACAGCGAAAAAACTGATAATCGTAATGAAGATTGATTTGGGAAAGACTTTCCAACTAGTGACTGCTCCAATGATGGTTAATGCAATGACTGGCCATGTAATTTGGTTAAAGAGAAATCCCAAATAAGCAATAAGCCCTCTAATATAAAAATCTATTGACTTTAGATCAAGATAAGCTGCGACCTCTCTTTTTTGATCTAAAATTACACCTGTGTAATCTCTACGAGCTATTAATCGCCACCAGCCATTGATAGTTTGTTCGAAAACCCAAGACATATCTGCTTGGTTATTATTGAGATAAAACAGTAATAGATTGGGGATTAACCATGCAAAAAAGGCAACTAAAATTGCAGGTAATAATTTGGTATATAAGAGATTTTTGTTGATAATTCTGACATTGATTGACCATAAAGTCGTGATAACTGCAATGAGGACACTGGGGAGCAAAAGGATAAAAGTATGGACAGTTGATAATCCTATTCCAAATAAACCCCAAATCAGAAACCATAATTTATATGAACCATGGGTATTGGTTCGAATTGCAGTTAATTGCCATTTGATAACGGCAAAAATGAGCATTGAAGCAAATAAATTATTTAGAGCCCCAACCTCAATAATGCCTCCATACAACCAAAAAATTGCAGAAAAGGTGAGAAATAAACTGGTAAAGATTGCGATTAATTGAGATTTAATTGATGGTTTGGGGTGGATAAATTTATTAAGTTCGAGAGCGCACATAGCTAGAAATCCGACAGCTAGTGCGTGAGTAACCATAGCAAGAATGTGAGCTCGAAAAACAATGCTGGTGCCGATTGGCAGTAAGGTAAATAATTTGGTAATTAAAATTACCAATGGATATCCTGAAGGATGCGCAACCCCAAGGAGATATCCGACCGTGGCTATCTCATCAGAATCACCATAACCGATATTTGCTCTAGGAGCAGATAAAAAATATGTAACAAATGAAATTAATACTACAAAGATAACTCCGAAGATAGGTGCTCGTTTGGGATTTGAGATAAAAGATATAAGATTCCTCATAACACGATGGAGGGTGACGATGAGTCGGAAGAAAATGATTGCAATTCTTCTAGGGCCGAGATTGCCACCTGGTTTTGGGGATCAATCACGAGCACATTTTGGTACTCAATAATAGCTGAGGGGATTTGATTAATTTCTTTGAATGTTTGAGCTGCAGCCAATCGGGCTTTGACTTGATCCGGATAGACAGTCATTGCACCAACAGCTAATTTGTGAGCGACATCAAGGCGACGTTTATCTTTCCATTGATTAATTAATTTGAGAAATTCATCTAATTCAATGGGTTTTTGGCCCGCAGCAAATCTAGGATCGGCGTGATTTGATTCAATGGAACTTCGAACTTGTTCAAAATTAGTTTCAATTGGTTCTTGTAATAGTAGATAGTCATTAAGACTGCCTGCAACATTAAGTTCTTGACGCGCCTGATCTCTGTATCCAGCTCTCAATTGAATAACACTATTGAACTGATAAGTTCTAATTACATTGCTCAGAAAATAAAGTCTCATGCGGTCACTTCGGGGAATTGGGGTAGCTAAGACTGATTGCGATAAATTGAAGTCACTATCTGGAAATTCATTTGGCTGTGTTCTGACTAATTCCCCATAGATTCCATAAGGAACATAATAAGTGAAACCTTCATTTATACCAAAGAGATGATAGTAATATTCAGAAATCTCTACAGTATAAACAGGCCGTTTGTCGATACTCCAAGTAATATAATCAAAGGTTCTAAAAGGATCGTCTGGATATAAAAAATTACGAAGAGCTGATTGTCGGCTGAGTTGCTTTGCAACTAGAGGATAGGCACGCGGTACAATAATTACATCAGGCCTGCGACGATTGACTGATTGCTCGTACATCAGGGCAAAACAGCTGGTATCAGTGAAACAAGCAACTAATGAATTTGGCTTGACCTGATCTAAAACTTTTGAATATGTTTGGGAGACAAATCGGAAATTACGGAGATTTGATAATGGATATTGGAAATATATAATTACAATCTGGGAAATGATTGTTGTTAAAAGAATTGCAGTTGCAGTTTTGTGACTTTGGACATTAAGGACCTTAAGTCCTAATTGAAGTCGGCTAATAATAAGGCTAAGTCCCAATGAAAACGGTATAGGCCAAAGAATATAACCCATCAATAATAATCTTTGCGCATTGGCTTGAGTTCCAAAATGATTCGGCCACCCAAGGATGCCAGAGAAAAACGGACCAGTAATTAGAAGGGTAAACAGATAGGCGATGAATAATCGAATGTTTTTGCGGGCCATTACATAAAAACCAAATAAGGAGGTAATGATTACAAAATATCCAAATTGATTAGAAATCTCGTTTAGGTATTTGGGGAAAAACTTAAAAATTGCTTCCATGTTAATCTGTGGCAAATATCCATTAATAACTTGACCAGTTTCCGGAACTACTCCACTAAATTCTGCTCTGATAATGTGCCTGACAAAACCAGAAAGACTTGGATTAAAATTCCATGAAAAAAACGCATTCTGAGCATTTTGGAAGAATAATAATAAATAGCTAAATGTAATTGTTAGCAATGAGATTACGATAAGCTGGAGCCACTGTTGAAATTTGATTTGTTTGAAATTCAAGATAACGGCAAATAATATTAAAGGACTGATTAAGACAATTGTGTGATGATGGCTGAGCGATAAACCAAGAAGTATTGCATTAACCATCCAAAATTTATACCGAGTGGTTTTATATAAAATACTAATTAAACTTCGATATATTAAAGCGGTTGTAAATAATACATGCAAGGCAAATACTTCGGTTATTGTACCGTACAGCCAAAACAGCTGAGTAACTCCAAGAGCAACCACTGAGATAAATGCAACTACTTTGTGAATTGTTATTTTGTTTAATGAGTCACTCGTGTCGAAGTATTTGAGTAAGTGTCTTATCGTTTTGTAAATTAAAACAAGAGTTGTGATTGAAAAAATGGTACTTAGTAAATGACCTTTGAACGCAACAGATCCAGCAATTGGTAGTTTTATCCACAAACTTAAGATGAACATGTACAAAGGATAACCGGGAGGATGGGCAACACCGTTTTGGTATGCCACAGCGAGGAACTGATCAGAGTCTGAGTAGCCAACATTTACTTGAGCAATAGTTGTAACGTAAAGGAAAGAAAAAACAATTATTATTAAAGTTACCCAAAAACTATCTTTATTTATAAGGCGATTTATCATATTGAACAGCAGTATATACAATCAGTTTAAGTTTAACAAATTATTAAAGTGTATATAAATAATTAGTTCCTACAGAGCTTGAATGACAATTGCGGTTCTTGAGGGCAGGTAAATTTTGACACTGCCTGGTTGATCGTGAAATTGACCTTCAATATATGGATAATCATTGGTGTTATCAATACGATCAAAGCCACCTAATTTTGAATCGTCAGTATTTAGGACAATTTTGTATTGATTGGCTTGAGGAACGCCAATCTGATAATCAGGATACGATTGGTTGGGATGAAGATTTATAATCAAAATATATTTGTTTCTTTGGACGATAAGACATTTGTGAGCTTCATGGATGTAGAGTAAGTTTGGGAATTCTTGGGAGAGAATTTGAAAATTAGTGTCTAAATTCATCAATTGTCGATCGAAATTATTGAGATATTGGTAGCGAAGCTGGGGATTGTCGACTAGGGACCACTGACGTCTAGCATAGTGGTATGAAAAATTATTGCCTGCTCGAGGAAAATCCACCCACTCTGGATGACCGAATTCGTTGCCAATGAAGTTTAGCCATGATTCCCCTCCGAGGAAAAAAGTCATAGCTCTAATAATTTTGTGCAGTGCCATGCCCCGATCTATCACGATGTCTTTGGTATCGATATCCATATTGTGATACATATGTGAATCCATCAACCAAAAAGCCATTGTTTTATCGCCAACTAACGACTGATCATGGGATTCGACGTAGGCAATGTGTGCTTCATGTCTACGACGATTGGTGAGCATTTGATAAATATTTTCGATTGACCATTCATCATCAGGTTTGTCCCTTAACAACTTTATCCAATAATCAGGAATTCCCATGGCCAAACGATAATTGAACCCGAGTCCACATTCATCAACTGGACGGGCTAATCCTGGAATACCAGAGACTTCTTCGGCAATTGTGATTGCGGGTTTGGTGTGAGCAACTTCATTGGCAAGTTGTAGATAGGCAACAGCGTCTTTATCAACATTATTATTAAAATAATCATCATAACTAGCAAAAGATCGGTGTCCATGATCAAAATAAATCATGCTGGTAACGCCATCGAATCTCAGTCCGTCAAAACGAAACTCTTCTTGCCAATATCTAACGTTACTTAAAAGGAAGCGAAGAACTTCAAGCTGTCCATAATCGAAAAGACGAGTATCCCAGTCAGGATGAAGGCCTTTGGCCCCTGCATGGAAATACTGACCATCTGTACCATCGAAGTTATTCAAACCTTCATCGTAATTTTTGACTGAATGAGAATGAACAATATCTAATAAGACTGAAATTCCGAGTGCGTGGCAGGCATCAATTAATTGCTTTAGGTCATCCGGAGAACCAAAATAATTACTGACTGCAAAAAAATTACTGACTTGATATCCGAAACTACCATAATAGGGATGATGCATGATAGCCATAAGTTGAATTGCGTTATAGTCTTGATCATGAATACGTGGCAAAATTTGGTTGGTAAATTCTTGGAATGAGCCAACCTTGCCGTCCTCAAGCGCCATGCCGATGTGAGCTTCGTAAATGCGAAGAGATCGGGGCTTGGAGGGCGGTTGGTGTTGCCATTGATATGGTGAATCTGGAGAGAAATGTTGACCTGTAAAACTTCCGTCAGGTAGCTTGGAAATGCTTTTTATATAAGCAGGAATACGATCTCTCGCTTCGGCTTGAGTGAGGACGTGAACCTTGAGGTGACTTAAATGTTTGAGAATGGATCCTTGGGACGTGTCAGGGAGGAAAATACTCCAGACTCCATTTGCATCACGCAATAAGGGATGAGAAGACCTATCCCATTGATTGAAGTCTCCAATCAAATTAAGTTGCATGGCTCCTGGCGCCCATTCTCGATACCACCAGCCTGGCTGTTTTTGAAATTCACCTCGGTTAAATCCCAGATATTCATATCCGCGACTAGCATTTTCGATTGACCCATAGGCTTTGATGAGCCGATTACGGACCCAGTCATAATGATTATTACGATCTTCCAGATTTTGGCGATATGGTTTTAGCCAAGGATCAATTTCAATTAGTTTTTGCGAATAATACATATTTGTCATCATACCTGATTTGAGTTGCTTAGTTGAATACTAGGATGTAACTGTTGGCATAATCATGTAATCTTAATTTAATGAAAAATAATTGGTTAAACGACGGCTGGATATACCAAGTATTCTGTGGTCGATGGGATGGTTTGGATGAGTCAAAAAATTTTTGGCAAAATTTAAATGAACTTGATTGGGACAAATTAATAAGACTAGGGATGAAAACTGTATATCTACTGGGAGTTTGGGAAAATGTAGGCCCTGTTATTGTGAATGAAGAGGAAGGTCAGAAGCTAGAAGGAAAAGATGGACGAGTGCCTTCAATGATGGCGATTTCAGATCATACTCAACCGAGTGTGAAATTCGGATCTGTAGAAGAATTACGAGTTTTGATATCGACTTTGCATGATAAGGGTTTGAAAGTAATTGCTGATTTTGTCCCGAATCATACTTCGACTGCTCATCTGTGGCTTCAGACTCACCCTGAGTATTACTTGAAAAATGAAGGTAAATTAATTTATGAATTTAGTGGGGACGTAGTGAAACTAGATTATGGAAATAATAATCTACGCGATGAAATGAATAATGTTATTAGGGAAATTTGCGAGTTAGGATTTGACGGAGTACGCTGTGACATGGCTCATTTGATTCCAAACGACTTTTGGAGTGAGTTGATAATAAATACCAAAATGAAAAACGATGGTTTTGTATTTATTGCTGAGTGCTATGGTGATACACCCTTTGATCAGAAAAATGTTGATGGATTAATAGAGGTTGGATTTGATGCAACATATGATCATGTTTTTTACGGTAATTTGACGCGGGTGATTGTCGATCACCAATCAAGCTGGGAAATTGCCCATCATCTAAATTATATTAATAGACAAAAGGGGAAAACGAGTATCCATTATGCAGGAAACCATGATGATCCGCCTCTTAATAATCGAAGAAATAGTAAATTTACTAGCGACATGATTGACAAATATAGACAGGCGTTAGTTTGTCTGGTCCTCTTAGGAGGTGAAATTGGATTGTTTGCCAATGGATTCCTTGGTGGAATGAATCGAAGACTCAATCATCATTCGATCGATCTGCTGAATAAAGAAAAAAACGAGTTACTATCCGAGATTAATAATGATTTAGCAGAAAAAATAAAACAGTGTAATTTGATAAAGGGAGAAATTTGCAACTGGGAAGTTAACCAAGAATTATTAATTGGAAAGGATAATTCCCATATGACAAAAGTAGTAATAAATTTGACACAAGATTCATACCAAATACCAAGCCTTACTGCCGTTACGTCAGAAACTAAAGATGGATACGAATTTATTCACTCTGGTTGTGTACAAATTTATATTTAAACTTAACAGTTTATCGAAAAATTGCGTCATTTATTGACCTATTTTATTTTGGATTTTTTTACCTTTTGACTTTAGTTGTACAGGGTTCTACTATGATATTTGCATACAATTTTGCCTCAGATGCGAGGTAATTTGGATAGTGCCTTGATAATAATGAGAAATAATTAAAATTATAGTTAACAATTATTAAGAAAAATAAAAATATTAATTAAAAACTAGCAAAAATGACTCTGCCAAAAGTGCTCATGTTCGGGTGGGAATTACCACCGCATAATAGCGGAGGGCTGGGCGTGGCATGCTATGGGCTTACAAAAGGATTAAGTGACCTTGGTGCTAGAATTACATTTATTCTGCCAAAGAAATTGGAAGTAAATGCTCCGTTTATGGAGGTGAAATTTGATCGGCTACCTTTAGTTAATGCTGTAGCTGTGAATTCTCTGTTACAAGCTTATATGACGGCTTGGGGATATCGGAAAATAATCGTAAATGGCAAAGAACTTGATTTGACCACCATGGGAG
The DNA here is from genome assembly GCA_964561945.1 of uncultured Gammaproteobacteria bacterium. Taxonomy (GTDB): domain Bacteria; phylum Patescibacteriota; class Microgenomatia; order CAYXHB01; family CAYXHB01; genus CAYXHB01. The sequence goes on from CAZLQM010000001.1 coordinate 22,657, forward strand.
ACACGATATATGAGGAAGCAATTAGATTTGGCAAGGTGGCCTCCCAATGGGCTAGCCATCTAGATCATGACTTAATTCATGTCCACGACTGGATGACGTATCCTGCAGGAAGTGCTGCTTCGCGTGTAAGTGGAAATCCTTGGGTGGCACATGTGCATGCTACTGAGTATGATCGAGCTGGCGATAGACCCGATACCCGAATTGCTCAGATCGAGTACGAGGGTCTTAATAGTGCTGATCGGGTTATTTGTGTAAGTGATCTAACTAAACGGACAGTGATGCGTAAATACGGAATAAAAGGAGACAAGATTGATATTGTGTATAACGGAGTTTCGATGGATGATTTCCCTACTGTTGATACACACGACTTACTGCCAAATTCAAAAGTAGTATTGTTCTTGGGAAGGCTGACAATGCAAAAGGGTTTGGAGTATTTTTTACAGGCAGCCAAACGAGTGCTTGAATACGAACCAAAGGCTGTGTTTGTAATTGCTGGATCGGGAGATTTGGAACAGCAGTTGATTCTGCAAGCAAGCTTATTGGGAATTGGAAACAAAGTTATTTTTACTGGGTTTATAAGAAATCCTATTCAAAGAGCAAGTTTATTTCAAAGAGCAGATGTGTTTGTAATGCCATCCGTTTCAGAACCATTCGGACTTGTAGCGCTTGAAGCCTTAGCTAACCAAAAGCCTGTAATCATGTCTTATGAATCAGGGGTTGCAGAAGTAATTAAACATGCCTTAAAGGCACATTTTTGGGATACTAACCAACTGGCGAATATGATGGTGAGCGTGTTGAGACATAAGGAGTTAGGTGAGGAGTTGGCAAACGGTGGCTATAAAGAAATGCAAAAATTATCTTGGAACGAAGCAGCAACTAAAACGCTAGATGTTTATAATAAGTTAGTTATGAGAAATGGAGATTTTTAAATATGGCTAGTGTGTGCTTTTATTTTCAAATCCACCAACCGTTTAGATTGAAACCATATCAAGTTTTTCATGTTGGTAAAGATCATAAGTATTTTGAGGATGAAGAAGGTACGGAAAATAGTAACAAATCAATATTGCAGAAGGTTGCGAAAAATAGTTACTTGCCTGGATTGAAGTTGATTAAAAAGATACTTGAAGATTATGAAGAATTTAAGGTGAGTTTCTCAATTAGTGGAATGGCAATTGAGCAATTTGAACAATATGCCCCTGAAGTAATTGAAGTCTTGAAAGAATTAGCTGCCAGCACTCGAGTAGAATTCTTGGCCGAAACTTATTATCATAGTTTGGCTTCTGTATATAGCGAGGCTGAATTCGCTAGCCAAGTTAAAATTCATCATGAAAAAATGCAGTCACTATTTGGATGTAGCCCTACAGCTTTGAGAAATACTGAATTAATATACGATAATAAATTAGCAGTCGTAGCTGAACAATTAGGGTATGAAGTAATCTTGGCGGAGGGAGCTGATGAAGTATTACAATGGAGATCTCCAAATTTTGTGTATGCACCAACTGGAACTCAAAATATTAAGCTAATGCTTAAAAACTATAGATTGTCTGATGACATTGCATTTCGGTTTTCTGATCGTAACTGGGAAGGCTGGCCGTTAACCGCAGATAAGTATGCAAATTGGTTGGCGGATGTAAACGGGAATGGTTATGTAATTAATTTATTTTTGGATTTTGAAACTCTAGGTGAACACCATGGTGATGGCAGTGGTATCTTTGATTTTTTCCGCCATTTACCAAAAGCAATTTTGGAGCATAAAGATATGGATTTTGTTACTGTCAGTGAAGCAGCAAGGAAATATCCACCTGTTGATTTGATTAATGTAGAGAACCCGATCTCCTGGGCTGATACAAAGAGAGATTTATCGGCTTGGAATGAAAATGCTATGCAACGAAATGCAATAAAGTCCTTGTATGAGATAGAAGACCAGATTATGAATAGCGGAGAAATTGAGTTAATTCATGATTGGAGAAGATTGCAGACAAGTGATCATTTTTATTACATGAGTACCAAGTTATTTGGGGATGGAGAGGTACATGCGTATTTTAGTCCTTACGAATCACCATACAATGCCTTTACAAACTATATGAATGTACTCCATGATATTACTTATAGATTAAATAATCTGATTAATAGGGAGTTGTAAAAAATATGCTTAACATTCTTGAGTACTTATATAGCGAACCTAAATGGCAAGCTAAATTGACCGATGAGTCTAAGTTTTTTGTGTGCCAAGATGGAACGAGGATAGATAGTCTTATTGGATTAAGAGAAACGCTAATGTCAGCATCTGAAGAAACATTGAACTCGATGGTTAGTGACGACTATAACTATTTAGCGTCTTGGGTTGCTGATGCAATTGGGGACTCTACTTTGGCAGCTGAATTGCAATCCAGAACTGCACGATGGGAGCTACTTAGTGCGCTTGAAAGTCATATGATACGAAATTTGGCGCTACCCAGCTATTTGGCAGGGAGATGGCTTAGAAATGGCAATAGTCCATTTGTGATAAATAATTTGGTTAGGGTCAATAACTTATATGAAGCAAAGGAAATGTTAGAGAAAGATGGAAACAATGAATTATATGTCAGTCTTAAACATAATAAACATGATTTTATAAATTGGGTGAGATATTCAGTCGGAGATTATATGTTAGCTGATATGATTGAAGAAACTGAAAATATAGAGAAAATTAACTCGTTGGTAATTGACCACGTAGAAATGCTTATAACAGCTGAAAAATCTGCTCATGGGTCGTGCGAGTGTGGAAACTGTGACGCGTGTAAAAGTTAGTTAAGGTAATAAGTATAGGGGAAAAGGAAATTAAGAGAAAGTCTTAGCGAAGTGATCATTGTTGGCAGGAAAGAATATTATGAAGGGAAATCTTGGGGATACATCTGTTGAATTGTTTTCACCAATAATTGACTTGCTTGATCGGGAGACATTTTTAGATTAATACCAGCGGCTGCTGGGTGTCCGCCTCCACCAAGTCGTGCTGCTATTTGTCCAAGATTGTATTTATCTGGATCTCGAGTTCGAAGACTAACTTTGACTAAGTTTAAATCTGTTTCTATAAAACTTGCTACGATTTCCCAGCCAATTACAGATTTCAAAATATTGGCAACTTCACTATTTTGAATGAGATTAAGATCAATATGGTGTTGGTGTAAGTCTTGTTGAGTTACATTTGAAATAATAATTTTTGAATTTGAATATAATTCTAAGTGAGTTAATGCCAGACCAAGGTATTTGACCATATCTTGACGTTGATGATTGTTAAGTTCAAATAAATAATGTGGGAAATTAGGATTTATCTCAGCTAATTTTGCTCCTGCTTGTAGTGTCTTGCTGGTTGTCCCTGGGTATTGGAAGCCACCCGTATCACTATGGATACCAACATATAAATTAGTAGCTATGTCTGGGGTTATGTTTAACTGCCATGATTGGAAAAGATAGAATAAAATTTCACAGACAGAAGGAGCGGACGGATCAACTAGATTAATATCTGCAAAACCTTGATTGGTAATGTGATGATCAATTACAATGGTTTGGAGATGGGAAGGAAAAGTTACAGGTGAAAATTTGGTTATTTGATTATAGGACGATGAATCTTGAATTATAAATAAATCAAATTGTGATAGATCTGTCTGGTGATACGACTGGGATAAAATATTTTTGTAACCTGGAAGGCAATTGAATATATCAGATTTAGGCGTATCCCCGGAGATGATTTTGACTTGTTTATTTAATTGAAGTAAGCCCTCTGCCATTGCCAAAACCCCACCGACGCTATCTGCGTCAGGGCTAGGATGGCAGTGCAAGAGAATACGATGTGATTGGTTAATCTTGTTTAAAATCTGATTTGATAATTGTGAAAAATCTTTCATGATTATATAAAAATTTTGCCAGCTAAATATTTTCGCCATACTTCATACAACTCGGCTGTAGCAATGACATCACGAGATACATATTTTACGATTTCATTTAGTTTACCTTGATGAAATAATTTGGAAACCTCCATGCCTGACACCCCTAGTTGCTTGGGGTTGGAAATATTCAACGCTTTGCAGATTGTTTCTAGTTTGAAAGGTCGATTGTTAAGTCGAAATTTGTACGCCAAATCAACAAACTTATCGGCTGAACCCGAGGTTGGGAAAGGCACTTTGATTCGGTGGACTGCTGACCTGAATGTAAGAAATGGAAAATCAAAGCCAGTCCCGTTATATGTAACGAATCTTTGATACTGACTAGCAATATCCCAAAAATTGCTAATCATCTCTGCTTCAGTGGCAAAAGACTGGGAAGTGAAGTTGTCTACTTCTATTTTGGTTTTGTCTGGGGATAAATATAAAACCTTACCTTGATTGGAATTGGGATTATAAAGTCCTATGGTGAGTACAGATCCATACATGGGATATAAGCCTGTGCGACCATATAATTGGCGTTTGGTTCCTTTGAAATCCCTCTCTAAATTGTTAATAAAATAATCTTTATCTGTTTTATCTAATAAAGATAATGATTTACCAACTGTTTCAATATCAAAAACAAGAGTGGGCACTGGAATAAGATATGATTCAACATCTTCATCGGTTAATTTGGCTGATTTGATATTGATGATTTTTTCTTGTTGATAATTGTCTAAAACTCCCGTGATATGGAATACTCTACCTGGGATCAAGTGGACATTTGCCAAAGATTCTGTCCATACGCGAGCACTTGTTAATCCAGTGGCAGTGCTCAATTGAACATATTGGTACGTATCACCTGTAGCTGTTTTTTTTGAATCACAAGATATAACGGCAAATTTATTGTCGATTTGAGTTTGGAGTTCAACCATAGTTATATTTTACATAGTATTTTGAAAAGAATGAGAGGTGTTTTCTGTAAGACAGGGAAGATTTAACCAAAGCACAATGACAGGGTTTACAAAACTAATATTATAGGATATAATGTGCCGACTTATGTTACTGCTTTTGAATGGAAAAAAAATACTATTTGATTGGGCTACCGTTGTTACAACATTGTTGATGATTGTATTTGTGTTTATTGCTGGATCCAATCTACAATACAACACGGCATTTGTTGATGAAGCAATTTATGCGAATGTAGGGGAAGAGTTCATGAGACAAGCTTATTGGGATGCTCCATTGAGTTGGATGGGCGGATCGTATGCTTATCCAGTGATGAGTGCGACCATAAATAGACTTTGGGGATTGTGGGGTATCCGAATGGCATCTACATTGATGGTGTTAGTTGTAGCTTGGTGTGTAGGAATAATTGGCAAACGCGTAGCCGGTAATTGGGGACGGCCTTTGGCTATTGGATTTTATCTTTTTTCCGCGCCGACATTGAGCGTGGCTCAATTGGCTACTTACGATGCTCCAAGTATGATGACTTTTACAATTGGAGCTTTGGCTCTAATACTAAGTCTTGACCAGCGAGGCTGGAAGAAATATTTACTAATTACCCTGTCTGGTTTAATGGTAGGCGGATCTATATTAATTAAATATGTAACCATTTTGGTAACGGCTCCTCTGGCTCTTTTGCATATTACTGCCAAAAAACAATGGTTTCTTGGCGGATTGTTTTGGGGGTGGATATTAGTTGCGATGATTTCTCCATACGTATACTTAAACCATACTGATTTGTACGCATATGCCACAGGCGGTAATTCGATTGAAATTACATCACGATTGAGGATCTTTTTACAAATGCTTGAGCAAATTCCATCTCAGTTTATGGGAGCTGTGCTAACAGCATTACTTTTGATTATTAATAGAAACAAAGGCAAAAAAGATAGAATGTGGATGATTCTATTAATAGGTACTGCGCCAATAATTTACCATTTAGGATCAGGAAATATTAGATCATTTAATAAACATTTATCATTGGCGACAGTTATGTGGGCACCTTTGTCTGCTTGGAGCACAATAACTATTTCGAAAATGTACAAACATTATCGTTTGTCACATGGTTTGGTTGCCAACAGTATGCAGTTAATTAATTCAATTGTTTTGATTGCTATTTTTACCAGCTTATGGACAACTTTTAGTATCCATTGGAGGTTTGAACGATCATGGCCCTCGGCTAGTAAAACTGTAGAATATTTGGACAAAAGATTGAATACGGGCGACAAGGTTTTTGCAGAGGGGGCCGCAACATACAAGTATCATTTGTTTCGTGGCTTTGGTGATCCCTCTGCGTGGCCTAGCACTTGGTATTATCAGCGAGATGGCAAATACGGAACTGATGCGATGAAAGATGCTATCAAAAATCGCGAATTTAGATACATAATTCTTAATAAATATTTTACAAGTGAAACCGATGAGGCTATACTGCCAACTGTTGTTGAAAATTATGAGCCTGTGTTCGAGGAAAAATATCTTCTATCAGGTGTGCATGAAATGACTACTACCGTTTGGGAAAAGAAATCAAATTTGCAGTATGGATTTTTTGATTTGTTAGTTAAGTCAGATACACAGCCTAATTTAATTTAATAAATATGTTAATTAAATCAAGTAATTATATCCAAAATAAGAATTGGCAACGGGTGCCTGGGGTTATGTTTCTAGTAACTGGATTGGTTTATCTAATTTGGTTAGTTATGAATCTCAACTATAACAACTTATTTATTGCATTGCCGTTTGGATTAGTACAAATGTTAACTTACTTGATTGTAGGGGTCTCGGTAATAAATAATTGGTCAAGTAATTACAGGAAGGATAGACCACAAAAAAATTTAATGCCAGACGTTGGTGTGATTATTCCAACATATGGCGAAACAATTCAAATAATTGAACCAACTATTTTATCGCTATTAAATTCTAATTATGAAGGGAAAATTGTAATTGTATTGTCTAATGATGAGCGAAGTGAGAAAAAGGAAGCTCAACTTGGGATGCTTGAACAACGTATAAGTAATCAACTTTTGGGACAGAATTATAAAGGAGAAAGAATCTTCTATTTAAGACATTCAATACCTCACAACCAAGCGAAGGCGGGAAATCTGAATCAAGCTATGGAGTTTATAAAATGGTTGCATCCGGAAATTGATTTGCTTATTACTGAAGATGCCGATGAAGTTGCTTATGCCGATTTTGTGGATGCTGTGGTGGGATATTTTGAAAACCCCAAAGTGGCTTACGTACAAACAATCAAACAATCATTAACGCATCCTAGTGATCCATTTGGTAATCAAGACTTGATGTTTTATTGCAGAACTGCTGCATCAAGAGATGCGTGTAACTCAATGTTTTCGTGTGGATCTGGAGTCATGTGGAGAATTAAGGCTTTGGAAGATGTGGGTGGATTTAACACTTGGAACTTAGTTGAAGATCTAACAACTTCTTATGAAATGTTAAGTCGGGGATGGGAGTCAAGATTTCACTATGAACCAATGTCTGAGGGATTGGCACCAGAAGATTTGCCAAACTATATTAAACAACGCGGGACTTGGGCGATTGATACGATGAGGATTTTCTTCTGGAATAATCCTTTGGGCAAAAGAGGATTAACATGGAGACAGAAGTTGCAATTTTTGGAGCCGTGCTTGTTTTATATCAATGGATTTGTAACTACCAGTATGATTATTGTGGCTTCACTAAGCTTATTGTTAGAAGCGTGGCCAACAAGCGCAAATGCTTGGAAGCATGGGTTGATGATGTTGCCTTACTTCTTGGCGATGGAAGCTTATTTCTTAATTCTAGCTGGTAATATTTCATATTATCGAGTAAGACAAATGTGGGTAGGGCTGGCACCAGTATTTGTAAAGGCTGCAATAATTGCCCTGATTTATGGACCTAATAAAAAACCAAGATACAAAGTTACCCGTAAACAAAACCAGTATTCAAATTATTTATACATGGTTTGGCCACAGATTGGATTGTTGGGATTGCTAGTTGCGGGGTTAGTTAAAACTATTTTGACTACTCCACTCTATAGTGCTTTTGACTGGGGAGCAGTTTTCTGGAGTTTGTATTTGGCTTCTTTCTTAGTACAAATCATTAAAATATCCTACTGGGGATGGCAACCTGTTTATCAGGTGAATGTATCAATGTTAGATCAGAAAATGTTGAGCAGAATTAAGAATGGCTTAACATCAATAATTAGTGAAGCTCTACCTGTACAAATTACCAAAGAAGAGTAATCAGTTTTTTGAGATAACAATTATACGTTTGGGGGTGAAACTAGGGATATCAATATGATCTCCGGTTGGGTAATCGCGAATAGACTGCCACAAATTTGAGCTAGTATAACGGAAATTACGGCCGTTACGCGTGCCTGGATCTTGAGTAATAAATTGTTTGGTGGAAATATCGTATCCGCTGATTACCAACATATGACGCTCGGGGCCTGGAGCTGTGAAGTTGGGGTTATTAAGCATTTGACCATCCATCGGGGCGATAATTAATTTGTTAGATTGTAGGATACGAACTAAATCATCTGATGAATCAGGAATGATAATCTTGATATTTTTTAATTGAAAGTATCCTCTGAGAATTCTGATAACTGTATCTTCTACTGATGTATCTACGAATGAACCAAAATTGTCACTTTGATATTGAGCTAATTTGATGATCGTGTCATTGGCAATTTGGGGGGTAAGTGGTAAGTCATGGACCCAAGAATAGGCAATTAGGCTGGATGTTTCTTCGCAAGCGTCTTGAAATCTAGCATCTGACCACTGAGCGAATGGCGCTTGGGATGCAAAAGGTGCGTCTATAATAATGGTTTTAATTGGGGGAGGTGTTGGTGTAGTTGGCGATGGAAGTGAAATCGTAACGACGGGTTGAGTAGGTAAAGGCATGGGAGTCGAGGTGGAGAAATTGAAGCTTGAATCAGGTGATGAATTACTACTCAATTGATATTGAGTGAGTAAGATGAAAATTGAAACAAGCAGTATAAAAATAAGCAGAATCCAAACCAGATAAGGGGTTAATTGGAATCGGACTTGTTTATGATGAAAGGGTTTTGGTAAGTTCATCAAGTTGGTGTGAGCGCAAAGTAAGATTGGGATTTGAATTAATTATTTGACTAGCTTGTTTGAGATAGCTATCAAGTTGGGATGGTTGTTGGAAATGATGACTAAGTCTAGCAAGTCGCATGTAAGCGCCCGAAGTCCATACATCACGGTTATATTGATCTTCATCCAGTTTGGATAATTGTTGAGCTAAGGACTCCAAGGGAGGAATGACTTGCTCGTCTCCTGCCATGCCTTGGGCAAAGAGCAAATGGACTTGGAAATCAATTCTGACTGCGGGTCGATCATGATTTGGAGGCGGGGAAGCTACTAAAGCATCGAGGGCTTTTTGGTACCAAGTAATAGACTGGGGCCAATCAGTAAGAAATTTCTGGAAATATTTGCCACGGTTGAAGTAAGCAAGGGCCAAAGCTCTGGGGTCTTGGGAAGTTTCGGCAATGGCGATTGCCATTTGAGTTGCGTGGTCTGCTTGAATGGCAAGGGCTGATGATTGATCTTGAGTATATAAATGTTTGAAGACATTAAAGCGAGAACACATAACTTCTGATGCACCCAGCAAATCGTTGTCTTGGATGTAAGAAATGAAAGCTCGATCAGTAAGTTCTAGTGCAGTAGTAAAATCGCCTGATTCACGAGAGGTTTCAGCTTGGATGTGAAACTGGCGGTCGGTCATGGGTAGATTATACGATATAAAATTGGCTGAAATTACATGATCTATTCCAATAAAATGTCTAATCTTTTTATAATCTGCATTTGAGTTTGAACTGGTGCATCGGTATGATAAATGATATGAACTTGGTCTAGAATAATGGATTCGTTGAGTAACTCCTTTGTATCATTTTGAATGGCTTGAGTTAATGAATCTTGCCAATCTGTGTGTGAAATTCTCCCTAACGTAATATGGGGATTGTATTTATCGCGAGAGTAAATAAATCCATTTTGATATAGTCTTTCGATTTCAACTGGAGAAAATTTGTTTTGGGTTAGACGTTGGAAATCTTTTTGTCTAATTAATCCTTGACTGCGATATTTAAGAAGTAAATCCATGAGTAAGTTATGCTGGTGGATAAGCCACTCTAGGTCTAGGGCTATTTTGATAAAATGAGCACCATCACGAGTGGGCTCAATTATGATTTGTCTAATTTTTAATTGCTTTGCAGTTTTCCATTGATTAACAAACTCAATAGCTTCATTAAAGGCTGGTTGATAGGAAGACTGAGAAATCGGTAAAAGAATCAGTCCAATATGAGGAGGCAAATCAAATGAGTTAGGCCACTTTTTTTGAAAATTAGTTTTTATTTGATCAATTAGTTTGGAATTGAGATCAAATCCAACTGATAGGATTGTATTGATTGGATGCCATTCGTACATAGCACTAGGAGTATACAATATGCTTGTGACATACTTATATTAATGCTTGCCAAGGTTATCTCAGGAGCGGTGATTGGACTAGAGACGATGCCCATAACGGTGGAAGTAGATGTGTCTAACATGGGATTATTCCGATTTACGATCGTGGGGTTGCCTGATAAGGCGGTTGAAGAAGCAAGAGAACGAGTGATGAGTGCGACAAGAAATAGTAATGCGAGTTTTCCACAACATAGAATTACAGTGAACCTTGCTCCTGCTGATCTGCCTAAGATTGGCCCTGCTTATGATCTGCCAATTGCTCTGGGAATATTGCTAGCTCATGGAGAAATTGAAGCAGAGATTAATGATGCAATGTTTATCGGCGAACTTTCACTTGATGGTTCAATTCGACATACGAACGGGGTTTTGCCTTTGGCGATTTTGGCAAAGGATATGGGTTTAAAAAGAATCTTCGTACCTAGTGTTGATGCTCGTGAGGCATCAGTAGTGTCTGGAATCGAAATTGTCGGATTGGAATCTCTAGTTCAGCTGTTGCAAATTCTTACAGGTAAAGTTGAAGCTCCAATTCATGGTTATACTCCATATGTGAAATTATTAACTGAGTTATCAAGTAGTATTTTTGATTTTGCGGATGTCAAAGGTCAAGAGCAAGCCAAAAGAGCTATGGAAATAGCGGCGGCTGGTCATCACAATATCATGTTGCATGGCGTACCCGGAGCAGGCAAAACTATGCTGTCTCGAGCCTTGCCTTCGATACTACCTTCGATGGATGAGTCAGAAGCTCTAGAAGTAACTAAGATCTACTCAGTGACGGGAAATTTGCCAAGTGAGAAGTCATTGATGACTGTTCGGCCTTTTCGTTCGCCTCACCATACTACGAGTCGAATCGGATTAATCGGGGGTGGCAGTCATCCCATGCCTGGAGAAATTTCGCTAGCACATCGCGGAGTGTTGTTTTTGGACGAATTACCTGAGTTCCCCAGAGATGTTTTGGAGGCTTTGCGACAACCATTGGAAGATGGAATCATAACAATTTCAAGAGCAGCAGGAACAATTGCCTACCCTGCTGAGTTTTTGTTAGTTGCAGCGGCTAATCCTTGTCCTTGTGGTTATTATGGTAGTTCATCAAGAGCTTGCACTTGTCCTGCGGGTCAAATTAGTCGTTATCAGAAAAAATTGTCAGGTCCTTTGCTTGATCGAATTGATTTGCATGTACAAGTTAATTCCGTTCCGTTGGACAAATTAACGAGTATTGAAGAAGGTGAAAATTCAACCAATATCAGAACTCGAGTAGAAAAGGCTCGCGTGATGCAAAGGAAAAGATTTGAAAATCTGAAACTGCATGCTAATGGACAAATGTCCAGCCAACATGTGAGGAAAATCTGTTTACTAGATAAGGAGAGTGAGTCTCTTCTCAAGCGAGCAGCTGATCAGTTACACTTATCAGCACGGGCTTATTTTAGAATTATAAAAGTAGCACGAACAATTGCAGATTTATCAGAGTCAGAAGATATTGCTAAACCCCACATCGCTGAGGCATTACAGTATCGAACAATGATTCAAAATTTATAGATATGTATATCGATATTTCAATTCCGGTTAAATTGGAAGTTTCTAATTCGAAAGCAAATGCTTTTGATGAAATACCAACTCATTCAATATTCATTGATCAACACATGGTTTTTGGCACTCATTTGGATTTGCCGAATGTCGGGGCTGAAATAGTTGAGTTTGATAATCTGGTTGGTGAGTGTCTAGTGGTTAAAATTCCTGAATCTGCCAAAGCTGTTGAGCTGGGTCATTTATTGAAATTGCCTTTGATTCCTGGAGGTCGAGTAATTTTTAAAACAAAAAATTCTTCGGGTTGGCAAAGGGCTGGATATCCGCCTAATCCAATTGGGATTGATATTCGAGCCGCACAGTTTTTGGCTGATAGGAAATTGAAATTAATTGGCGTTGATGGCTGGTCTGTGGATAAGAAAGATGACCCAAATCTAATAAGCCATACGTTGTTATTAGAAAGTGGAAGCTATTTGTTAGAAAGCTTGTATTTGGACCACGTAGCACCGGGAAATTATCAAGTGTTGGCATTGCCGTTGATGATCCAAGGCGCTAGGATAGTTCCCTGTCGGGCAGTCTTGCAAAAGGAAGACAGATTATAAAGTGAAACGGAAGAAAAAGACTAACTTAGGATATTACCAATGGTTTGACTTGAATCTTTTTGGTAGGGTGAGGCTGAAAATTTATTAAGGCAAGAGGCAAGACCTCGTCAAGGTGAGATACGGGGACTATGTCTAGATCTTTCTTGACTTTTAGAGGAATTTCTTCAAGATCCTTGATATTATCTTTGGGAATTAAAACTCGTTTGATGCCCGCTTTGTGGGCTGCGATTAATTTTTCTTTGAGTCCGCCAATTTCTGTAACCCGACCTCGCAAGGTAATTTCGCCTGTCATGGCAACTTCTTTGTGGGTTGGCGTATTAGTGAAGGCTGAAGTTAGAGCTGTAGCAATGGCAGCACCCGCAGATGGTCCGTCTTTGGGGACAGCTCCTTCGGGTACGTGGATATGAACATTGATTTTGCTGGCATCTTTGGAATCAATTCCCCAATCCGGCGATCTCATTCTAATATATGTAAATGCAGCTTTGGCTGACTCCTGCATAACTTGACCAAGTTGACCTGTCAACAAAAGAGTGCCCTTGCCATTGGGTACAATTCCAACTTCAATGAAAAGGATATCTCCACCAACGGGCGTATAGGCAAGTCCCGTAGCGATACCGATGCCGTCTTCTGTATCGGCAAGCTGTGAAGAAAACTTAGGCGGTCCAAGGTATTTGCCAAGATCAGATTGTTTGATTTTGATGGTTGAAGTCTTGGGTTTTTCGGAATACATGCGAGCGATTTTGCGCGATATTTGTGCTATATTCCGCTCGAGCTCCCTAACTCCTGCCTCGCGAGTATAGCGATTAATAATTTGATGGAGGGCGGAGTCCTCGAGTTTGATTTTCACATCATCTAACCCGTGACGCTCAATTTGTTTGTTAACTAGATATTTTTTGGCAATTTGAAATTTTTCGTCTTCAGTGTAAGAAGAGAATTTGATAATTTCTAAGCGATCACGCAAGGCAGGTGGAATTGTATCAAGCATATTGGCTGTTGCAATAAACATAACTTGAGAGAGATCAAAAGGAACTTCTAAATAATGATCTGAGAATTCATGGTTTTGTTCTGGGTCAAGGGCTTCGAGCAATGCAGCTGAAGGATCGCCACGCATGTCCATGCCCATTTTATCGATTTCATCGAGCATGAAAACAGGATTTTTGGTGCCTGCGGTTTTGATACCTTGAATAATTCTACCCGGCAAAGCTCCGACATATGTACGGCGATGACCTCTAATTTCAGCTTCATCACGAACTCCACCTAATGAAACCCGAATAAATTCACGACCTAAGCTCTTGGCAATTGATTTTCCGATTGAAGTTTTGCCAACTCCTGGAGGACCAACGAAACAAAGAATAGCAGGGATAAAGTTTTCTTTTTTGGATTTGTCCTTGGACTTTTGTGCGTTTTTACGCATATTCATAACTGCCAAAAACTCAATGATGCGCTCTTTGATTTTGGCTAGTCCGTAGTGATCTTTTTCGAGAATTTCGATGGCATCTTTGAGAGATTTGTCATCATTAGTTGCTTTGGACCAAGGCATGTCGGTTAACCATTCGAGATAATTGCGGATATAGCCTGACTCCGGATTATTAACTGACATATTTGATAAGCGTTTGAGTTCTTTGTCTGCCCTTATTTTGACTTCTTTGGGCATTTGGGCTTTTTTGATTTTCTTCTTGAGCTCAGCGATTTCGGGATCTTGATCATCAGCATCAATACCTAGTGTATTTAGCTCGGCATCAATGGTTTTTCTGCGTTCTCTAAGAACTGCTTCACGCATGGATTTGTTGATACGTTTCTGGGTTTTGGTGGCTATTGATTGCTCAAGCTCGAGAACTTTGACCTCGCGTGTCAAGTGAGCAATGATCAGATTAAGACGTTCTTGGATAGATGAAGTCTCGAGAATCTGTTGTTTATCAGGAATGCTGATTTCTAGTGATGAAGCAATTTGATCACAAAGTTCGGTTTCACTGACGCCTGCCATTAGTCTCATAAAAATACTAAGATCTACACCTTTGCCAAGATTGACAGCTTGTTTGAATAAATTAGTAAGATGCTTGGAAAGAGCGGTAATTTCATCGCCGTGATTATCGCTATCTTCAATGGGAGTTATCTGAGCCATCCAAAACTGTCCCTCTGTGTTAACACGGCTAATTGACACACGTTGGATGCCTTTGACTAGAGCATGGATGACGCCCTCGATGGTGAGGATTTTGTCAATTTGAATTTGGACACCAATACTATAGAGGTCATCTGGTGTGGGATCTGTGACAGCTGAGTCTTTTTGAGTTACGAGACAGATGGTTTTGCCGAATTGTTCAGCTGCGTTGACGGCTGCGACTGATTTGGATCTGCCAAAGGTAAGCACAGGTTCAGTATGTGGAAAGATTACAACGTCCCGAACAGGAACTAAAGGAACTTCTTTGGAAGTAGAAGGGTTGGTTACATCAGGTAACAAAGTAGTCATATTTTAGCACTCTATCATATGGGTTGCTAAGAGTCAACCTGTGTTTAGTTAAACAAATATGAATGAACAGCGATTGCAATTGTAGCTCCCATAATGGCACCTATTAAAACATCGTACCATGTATGGATATGTACCATAATTCGAGAAATCCCAACTATTATTGAAGCAATAATCAGGGTGATCCCAATAATCGAATTGAAATAAAATAAACTTACTGCTGCGGTCATTGAAGCTGCGGTATGGCCGGATGGGAAACTTTTGTCTGTGGGCGGATCATCCATAAGTGATTTCTTGCCAGATCGAATATATGGTCTGGGTTGGTTGGTTAATTCCTTGAGGATGATGATGATAAAGGTTGTAATTGATAAGGCTATTAAAGACTTAAGACTGAATTTATACTGACCTAGTAATCCAATAAGAATTATTGGAGCAATAAGGAAGGAAATAAGGTATTTGGCGACAAATTCTATGAGCATTGATTGATTATAAACTAAGAAAATAATTTAGATTAGTGTGTACATCGAGCAAATTATTTATTTGTATTGCGTGTATACAAATGCTACGATGTTGGGTACATGAGCAATAGCTTATTAGCGGATGCCACGACGATAACGGGACTAAGTGACACGGGTCAAAGTGGTCTGGATACGGTAGGCACGTCCTGGGTGGGATTAGCAATGGCATTGATAATTTGTTTGGTTCTTTTGGTAGCAGCGATATTACTAATACCCAGATTCTTCGATAAAATGCTAAACATTGGACCGATAATGGGAATAGTAGCTTTGGTCGGAGCCGGAATAGCTTTTCCATATGCTGTTAATTTAGCGCTGACCCCAACTCGAACATCCACAAGTGCTTCAGCTGATATAAACGTTGGAGATATAGAGTTCTTGCCAACAACCAATGGAATGCTAACTATCAGATGGACTACTAATAAAGCCGCCTTGTCGGCTGTCAGATATGGAATTAAAGAAACGGTCCTTGATAAAGCTGCTTTTCCAGAAGATCCAGGAACCAAGAAAACGAATCATGAAGCTGTGATAGTTGGCTTGGAGTCAGGGAAAAAATATTATTTTGAAATAATTATTGGAGAGAAGAGGTTTAACAAAGATGGTAAGCCCTTGGAATACTTGATGCCTTAGAATGAAACATGGGAATTATGATTCAGGTCTGAGTGTGGGGAAAAGGATGACATCTTTGATCGTGGGTTGATCGGTCATAAATGCAACTACCCTATCGATGCCCATGCCCCAACCTGCAGTTGGTGGCATGCCATACTCGAGAGCTCTTATGTAATCTAAGTCGGTTTCTTGGTATTCTTCAGCCCCTGAGTCTTTGGCTTGAGACTCCTCTGTCCAGCGCGAGGCTTGGTCAATAGGATCATTCAGTTCGTTATAAGCTTTGAGATATTCATGCCCTGCAATTAATAATTGAAAGCTTGACACCTTGGTTGGATCGTCTTCTTTACGTTTGGCTAGGGGTAACATTTGAGTAGGATAGTCTGTTAAAAATATTGGTCCGTCTAGTTGAGGTCTAATATGATGTTTGTATAATTCATCCAAAATTTTGCCATAACCTGCAAGAGGGACATTAGCGGGAAGTAAGTTATTTTGAGTTACGAATTCTATAAGTTGGCTTTCGGTATTTATTAGGTCAATGTCTAATTTTAGGTGGTCTAGAAGTAAGCTATGGAAAGTGACTCTAGGCCAATTAACACTAAAGTCATAAACCCTACCTTGATATGTGATTTCTAGACTGTTAAAAACTGATTTGAGGATGTACCGCCACAAATCTTGCGTAAAATCCATCAGCATATTGTAGTCAGCATAAGCCCAGTAAAATTCGACTTGGGTAAATTCAGGGTTGTGTTCTTTGCTCATCCCTTCGTTACGAAAATCTTTAGCAACTTCGTAAACTTTTTCAAAACCTCCAACGATTAATCTTTTGAGATATAATTCATTGGAAATACGCAAGAAAAGATCACTATCTAGAGCATTGTGATGTGTCAAAAAGGGCTTGGCGGTAGCACCACCATAGATTGGTTGCAACACTGGTGTCTCAACTTCAAGGAAACCATTGTCGTCGAGAAATTTCCTGATGGCTGTTAGAATCTTAGATCTGATGACAAAAACCCTCTTTACTTCTGGATTAACGATTAAGTCTACATATCTTTGGCGATATCGTTCTTCAACATCGGTTAAGCCGTGCCACTTTTCAGGTAATGGTCGAATTGACTTAGAGAGCAATTGAAGCCTATTTACGAAAAGTGAAATTTCTCCTGATTGGGAAGAAGATATTTCTCCGGTGGTGAGAACAAAATCTCCGACATCTAAGTTTTCGACAATTTTCCAGTTGTCACTACTGATAAGATCAGCTTTGAACATCAATTGGATCTGTCCTGATGTGTCAACAAGGTCGGCAAAAATTAATTTACCATGTCCACGTTTGGCGATTATTCGGCCTGCAATCGTTTGGGTAGTAGAAAGTGTTTTAGCTGATTCAATTAAGGTTCTTTCGCCTGAATACTGAGGATAAGAATTAATGTTTTGGGACGTGAGGTTTTGGATTTTTTTAAGTCTGTCTTGGCGAATATCGTCGAGTCGTGACATATGAACGTATTGTATCAGAAAAGTAGATATCGATGAGAAATCACGCGCGGAAAAACTGAATAAAACTACTCGACGGAAACTATCTGGTACTCAACCATTCCAGATGGAGCTTTTACTTGGGCTACATCGCCAATTTTTTTGCCTCCGATGGCTGCGCCTATTGGAGAAGATAGAGATATTTTGTTTTGCTTAGGATCGGCTTCCATGTCTCCAACTATGTTATAGATAATTTCATTTTTTTTGTTGGCTATTTTGAGAATTACCTTACTGCCAATGCCAATAGAATCTCCAGATTTAGTATGAACAACTTGAGCATTAGAAAGAACTTCTTCTAGCTCAGAAATTCTGTCGTCCATAAATGCCAGTTCTTCTCTGGCTGAAATATAATCACTATTTTCGGAAAGATCGCCTTGTTCACGGGCATGCGACAAACGATCAACCAACTTGGGTCGCTTGACTTCTTTGAGCGTATTGAGCTCTGCTTGGAGATCATTTATGCCATTGACGGTTAAATGGACTTTTTTGGGTTTCATAAATATTGAATTAGGTTAACACTCTATACTGAGGTATTTTTTTTGTCAAATGTATATCTGATATTAATACTTTAGGTTGATAATATTGATAAATTTTGCACGACTATAAATAAAAAGTCTGTCTCGATAATTAGCAATATTATGTCCGAAGTAGAATTAAAATACCTTGAGAGCCGATATAGTATCAGAGAGTTGTATAAAAAGCAAATTACAACCAATATGCATAAATCCCACTCATAATTATGAACGACAACAAATAGTAAACAGAGTCAATTATGAACAGTTTCTTGGGTCTATTGGCGAACAAAGTCGTAGTGAGCATCGTGGTGGCAACAAACCCAAACCAACACATAGCTCCGACTGTGATTGATTGCATGAAAGTATAAGGATTAACAGCAGCTATTACCTGAGACAACACATAGGCAATTACCAAGGCATTGAGCATAGCAATAGCGTAGTTGCTGTTAGATGCATTTGTTTTTTCTAAATTTTCACTAGGGCGTGCAACGAGGTTAAGCCAAGTTTTTTGCCAAAGTCGATACCAAATTGCGCCAAGGCCCATGTGAACTATCCCTGCAACAAGAACCGCAAGCATATTAATTGAATAATTCATAATTAATTGCGCCAAGGCCCATGTGAACTATCCCTGCAACAAGAACCGCAAGCATATTAATTGAATAATTCATAATTTAATTTAACAAATAAATAGTTGGAATCAAAATTTGGAAATCAATTGGCTAGTACGTAGTACGAAGTTAATTAAGTAATGAGTGATTGTTCCGTGGTAGCGTTTACTACCAGGAATAAGCCTTTTCCAAGCGTGAGGGTTTGGTTGGCTGCTAGCACCATGATGATGAATGATCTCTGTCCTGGGATCATAGATTATTTGGTAATTATTTTGTTTTAGACGTCGACAAAATTCCAAATCTTCAAAATACATAAAATAATCTGAATTTAGTTTGCCTATTTTTTGAAAGACAGATCTGGGAATACACATACACGCCATCACAGCGGCTTCAACAGGGGTAGCTGTTGCGACTGAAGGTGCATATTTGGCGAAAGTAAAAGGTTGATGCAACCAGTATTCCTTTATTGCTCCAGTTAGGGTTGGTAGTGGAAAAACGGAAGCTTGGATTGTACGGTCAGGATTGAGTAACTTAGGGACCGTGGCCCCAACTTGAGAGTTGGTAAAGTGCGAAGTTAAAGAATTAGAAATAGGCGTAAAAAGCTCAGTATCCGAATTAAGAAGAATAATGAATTCTGACTGAGATTGATCAATTGCCAGATTGTTAGCCTTAGCAAAGCCAAGATTTTGGTCACAGGCAATAACTTGTGTGTGGGGGAATTTCTGTCTTATGCTAGCAACTGAGTCGTCCTGAGAACTATTATCTACAACGATAACTTTGCAATCAGTTTCATATTTATAAATTGAAGCAAGACAATCTAGCGTTAACTGTTGGGTATTGAAAGATGGAATAATAAAAGTAACTTGAGCCATTGGATATTTGTGTGACAGGCGATATGTATATTATAGTAAAAATTGTATATGAGTGCTTTGATGATATCTGAGCAATTAAGAGGTGGAATTAGAAGCGAAGTAGATTTGTCGGGCAGAAGTAATAAGATTGACTCGCGTCCAATTGGGTCTTTGAGTCCTGTAGAGAAATGGCAGCGACTGGATGAGGAAAAATTGGCTGATGTGAATGAAATAAGTGTGGCGCCTTCGAAATTTCCTTATGCCAAAGAACTGGGTCTTATGCTAGTTCCTCGATTTAAGGGCGAGCATCCACCGCGAGATGTGCGAGAAATTGAAAGAAAATGGGGCCTAAAAACCCTTCAGCATTTAAATAGAGGCGTAAATAACTTTATGAAAGAAAAAAGGGAAACTGATCAAGTCATATACGGTGTGAACGGAGGTCCGTTTAGATCAATTAGAGAACTAATTCATATTCAAGTAGCTGGTATAAAATCTCCAGAATGGAATTATCTTGATGAGGAGTCCCTTGACGCATTTAAATTCGGGGTCAGAGGCTTGATTACAAATAATGTTGTGGGAAAAGAAATTACAGCTATCGTCGGAGAAAAAATTACAAATCTTTTCCCTAATTTTTTGTCCAGAGAAAGTTTACAAATCCGACCTTGTGGATCTGCATATTTTGATTTGAAGAACCATCTAAGTGAGGAAACAGATTTCTGCAAAGATCAGTTTGAAGTTTGGAAAACAGCAGATGCTATGATCCGAGAGGAATTTAACAAAAGAGACGTGGGATTGGAATACAGATGTCATGCCATTAGTTTTGGTCAGGAACAGGGAATTTGTAATGCGACCATGACAATTCACGCTGCCATTGCTTTTGGTAAAACAAATGGAGGAATCATGGAAAGTAATAGGCTAATATTGTCTAGCCGGACAGAAAAATTAACTGAAGAGCAGAACGAGTTGTATTTTGCAACTGGAGATGAATTTGCACAAATGATGAATTAATGATTTATTTTTCTTTTAAGTGCAAAGAATATGATTTTAGAATATCGTGGGTGTTTAATTAATCGAAGGAAAAGGAAAAAAATATGTATTGGCCATTGTTGAAATGTTAAGAATTTCCAAGTGAATAGTAAGTGATTACGTTCTTGAATTTTAATTTTGTAAGTTTTATCTACGTATACCCCAATTGTTTTTTCGTGTTCATGTTGGACATGAGCATTGGGATTCCATAGATTTATCCAACCTAGTTTACTGGCCCGCATACAAATATCAATGTCTTCCCAATAAAATGGATCATAAATAGAATCCAAACCTTGTAGCTGGTCCCAATATTTTTTGCGGAATGCCCCCGACCCTCCCGATACCCACATAGTTTGAGTAATTACTTTGGGTCTAGGAATCATAGGGTTGTGAGTAATATAACCTTGTGAAAAGCTAGCTACTGTGGGACCAAACTGAGGCTCAGAAAGAGAAACTGCAAAAATTGATGGGTCAGAAAAATCAGTATCGAGAAAGTGAAGGATATCTAAAGATGGGATAGCATCGAGATTTAATAAAATCACAATATCTGATGTAGCTAAAGCAACTCCTCTATTTACAGTAGTACCAAACCCAAAATTCTTTTCGTTACGTCTAACAATTACATCGGGGAAATAATTCTTTATGTATTGATAATCATTTTGTGGTGAATGGTCATCGATAATGATAAATTCATTGACTGGTAATTTAAGAATTTGAGGGAGATTTGTTTTGAGATGGTCCAGACCGTTCCAAGTAGGAATTACAACAGAATATGTAAATTTAGTCATATTAAAGATTAGGAATAATTGTTTTGAAAGAATTGATAAATACTTGTTTTGAAAAATCTTGGGATCTTAATATAGCAGCTTTAGAAAGCATTTTTTGTTTGGGAGAATTTGATATTAATTTATGAGTTTGCCCAACCAATTCATCGATCGATGTAATTAAATAACCTGATTTATTAGTAATTATTTCTTTGAAACCTCCTTTATTAATAACCAAAGGAATACAACCTGCAGACATAGCTTCGACCAATGACATTCCAAAATGTTCACACTTTTCAGGATTCAATTCTTCATCTACATCAACACCAGCAAGTGACCAATAAAACCGCGACTGTTGATATAGTCGCTTGATTTGATCAAAGGAGGGGTTTAAGTGTATGTCAATTGGAAATTCTTTGATATTTGAGTTGATTTCTTTAATTAAAGTATCTGAACCGACTTCCGTACTGCCAGCCAATACAAGTCGATAGTCTTTGATTCCCCCACTGTACAACTTCTTAAATGCTTTGATTAATTGAACATGCCCTTTGTTTTGAAGAAGGGTGGAAAATCTGCCAACATATAATATCTGGTTTGTTTTTGAAATTGTTTGTGCGGTGAAATTATTAATTGGAGGATAAATAACTTGAGATTCGATATTAAATTCATGGTCTACAAATTTCTTGGTAAACTTGGAGTTAGAGATGAAATGATGAATATATTTTTTTTTGAGGACGTTGACAATATTGTCGCCAGAGATATTATGAAATGGTACTTGAAAATGAATAATGTTAATTTTGCTTCCTACAAGCCAAGGAAGACTGCCGTCTGAAACAGAAAAGACTACATCATATTTTTTAAGATTGGAGTATCTATTGATCAAGGAGTCGTAGAAAAATGAAGGAACTAATTTAAATGGTGCAAGATTTAGTGAAAATTTATTACTTGCTTGAGTTCGGAGATTCTCTTGTTCATGCCATGCCAAGTCAATTTGATTACCTGATTTTTGCATTGCTTCAATTAGGGTAAGGACGTAGAGTTCTCCACCGCCTAGCGAATCAAAATAAGGACTGTGAAACAATGCACGCATAAGGTTATGTTACCAGAAACTTTATCTGTGATTTTGTTGTAATTGCCAAAGCTTAATATAAGAAATAGATTTGCTAAATGCTTGATAAACCCCGTCTATTATTCCTTCGGTGTTATCTAAAAAACCCCGTTTGATGATAATTCTCGACCATATTTCTGAGATGAAGGGTCGAATAAAACGATAACTTTTCATTGGTGGGTGATTAGATTCAAATAAGAGTTGGCCTTCGGTATTTGACCAATTTTGAGTTTTTTCTACCATATCCTCTAAACTAGTATGTTTGAAATGATTGAGATAATTATGAAGATGACCCGTTTGACCTAATATCTTGGGTTGTTCATGGACTTTGCCTTGATAGCCAATCAAATTGGGTCGACGTATTAATCGCATAACATAATCCGGCCACCAGCCGGCGTGTTTCATGGGTTTGTTTAAAATATAATTTAGACGTGGAATTGCAAAAGCCACAATCTGAGATTGATTGATTTTTTGAGTTATTTCTTGTGCAAGTTGAGGTGTGACTTGTTCGTCTGCATCAATAAATAGTATCCAGTCATTGGTTGCTGATTTGGTGGCATTGTATCTCCATTGGCTGAAATGAGTTCCTGACTGTAGGACTATCTTAGATTTATAATGGGTGGCAATTTGTTCAAGTTCATTTGTGTGTGCACTAGTAGCTATGATTCGCTCTTGGCACCACATAAGCGAATTTAAAGCTTGAGGGAGTAATTGAATGGCGTCAAACCATTTGGGGTTGATAATTATAATTGCAGATATTGCTGAATTCATAAATATTGAACTGCTAAAAATAGCGACCTTTGCCAAAATTACGTAGGTAGAAATCTCTCACTCCACGTTTCTGATAAGGTCGGCCTGAGATTAATATTTTGAAACTTTCTCGTATTAAAGAAAGCTTAGTTCTTAGTGGGGCATATCTTTGGCCGAGTAATAAGCGATTGCGAGTTAAATAATAATCATGCAAATTTGAACCTGATCCGCTGGATGAGGAATTAATGTGCCAGAGTTTGGCGGATGGCACATACCAAATTTGATCATTATCGTTAATTCTTAGACATAAATCTGAGTCTTCATAATAAAGATAGTATCTATTATCGAATAGATCTTGCTCTTGCCATAGTTTCTTATGGATAAGCATTGAGCAACCTGTAGCAACGGGAATTTGAGTTGGTTGGTCATATTGACCTTGATCAACTTCGTCAATGCCTCGGTGCGAAATTATTAAATTATCCCAATCTATCACACCGCCTGCATACCAAATGACTTTGCCAATGTCTTCTTGGGTGTATCTCTGATGATGATATTCACGATGTGGGGCAAAATAGATTTTTGGGCTTAAAATTACTGATTGCGGTTTGGTTTGGGCAAATGTATATAAATTATTTAATAAATTAGAGTGGCTAATTGTGTCATTGTTGAGCAGAAAAACCCAGTCTGCATCTATTTCTCTTGCATATACGACTCCAAGATTATTACCACCAGTAAACCCACTGTTTTGGTTGTTAGTTATAATTTTGAGTTTAGGAAATTTGGCAGATAAATAATTAACTGAGTCGTCTTGAGAATTATTGTCTACAACAACGACCTGATGGTTAATGCCCTTTGGAATAATTAATTTATTTAGTGATTTTATACAATTATACGTATCTGACTTACCGTTGTAGTTAAGAATTATTGTAACGATTGTTATAGCCATGAAGAATTGTTAAAAAAATTTACTTTTGAGCTTATGCATGATACGCTGGGTGGAATTTGTTTGAGTTTGGGATTGCCAGTAATAATAGTCTTTGATTTGTTTATTAATAATGCTGGAAACAGAACTCTGAGAAAGATTGTCTGGTTTGAATTTGGTTGATTGCCACAGTTTGAGATAAAGAACTAATTCTGAAACAGATTGAAGTAAGCAAATTGCGAGTCCATGCAATCCATCTTTATACCCCTGACCTGCGAAATATCGACTTAGAAACTCAGATGTTGGTTTGGTAATTAAATCTGGCCATGTAAATTTATATCTTTGATTAATTAAATTAATAACTTGCTGGTCTGTATATCGATTCACCCTGCTTATAAATTGTGAAATGTTCTGATAATTATGATGCTCTATACTTAAATTTTCATTTGGTTCTATGAAATATTCTTTACCTTTTTTTTGAGGAATTGAGTGTATTTCATCATTCCAGATGACTTGATTTCTTTTGAAGAAACGGATGTTATAGTCTGGCCACCATCTCGCATACTTGATAGCTTGACCAAAGATAATGTTATTTCGCGGGACCCATACGTAGTCTGCAAGTTGATTCTGGATAATTCGATCAAATTCAAAAAGTAATTGCCGATTTGCACGCTCATCAGCGTCAATAATAAAAATCCAGTTTCCAGATGCTTTGGAAATAGCGAAGTTTCTGGCTGGTTCTACATAGCCAACATTGGGATGGTTAAAAATGGTGAGATTGTTATCCTTGGCAATCTTGATTGTATCGTCCGTACTCTCCATATCGACCAAAATAATTTCGTCCGCCCAGTTCTTAATTGAATCGACACACCCCTGAAGCATTTCTTGTTCGTTGCGTGTATTGATGACTACAGATTTGGTTATTTTCATATATATATTTTATCTTATTAATGTATCTTATAAATATTGATCAACCCATTATCATATAGTAGTCTTGCATTGAGTTCATGAAGCATATAGGGGAAAGGCTCATCCGCGCGGTGATAAAAGTACATAACTTGGTTATCTTTTATGAACTCCTGAGCAGAAGATAATGATTTTGTCTGATAAAAAGCCATTATTTGATTACGTTTGGTTTTCCAATCTAAACCTAGAATTTCTAAATTAACTTCGTCTTCTAGTACTGAAGGCTGAAAACTAATAGCAGAAATATAGGCTGTCGACTCATATGCAAATAAGGGGCGAGGCTCATCATATTTAAATTTGAGTTCCTTTTGATATGGGTACGACAAAACATGACCCGTGTCTTGTTTTTTGAGGAAATTAAGTGCGTGCATTTCTTCTGTTGGAATTCGACTTGGAGATCTTGACGGTAAATAATGTTTGAGCGTTCCATAGGTTGTAGGTATATTTATGATAATAAGAAGAATAAATATTGCGTTTCTCAAAAAGAAAAATTTGATTTTGGAAATGGCGATTGCAGTCCAGATGCTGGAAATAAACAAACTATAATACATAAATTGAATAGTGTTCCACGAGGTGCCTTTTTGAATAAAAAAGAGTGGAAATAAAATACCAAAGATAAAAATGTAAAACATTAATTTAGAAACGTAGTCTTTATTCGGAGAATTAAATATATAATCAAGGATTCCAATTACACGCGTCCAAAAATTACCAATAATGAATATTGCTGTGCTTAGTCCAAATGCCAAAAATAATTTGGGGTAGTTATGGTTAGTCTGATAAGCTTGAATTGCATTAGCCATATTTATCCAATGGAAGCGATCATTATCTTGAAGCATTGTCGTGATAAACCAGAATGGTTGCCAAACAAAAAACGAGTTTGATGAATTATTAATATTTATAAATGGAAATAAAAATATGAAACTAATTGTGCAACTTAAGATTAGTAATTTGGTAATAGGTGCGAAATTATGATTTATAATTCTTGTTTTAAATCTAGAAGTGATATTTCCTGTTCTAATCAACTCTTCAATTGAAAGAAGTGCTAAGCCTAGTATTACTAGTATGCTTGAATAAATTTTTGTTTGAGCTAACAAACCCACAAAGATAGCAAGAAGGAATAATAAATTAATTGTTGGCTTGTGAATATATTTATTAAAACTGATTAAGAATAACAAGAGAATAACAAGAGAAAGAGCAAATGGAGGATTAATTAGTGTAGAAATAGATTGTTGTGCCCAAAATGTTGTTTCTCCCCCTGTAGATTTGGAGTTAATTAAACTAAATATCCAGCCTGCACTACCCGCTGTAAAGGCGCTGAAAATTGCAAACATTGGGGCTGTCTTATTATTAGAAATTTGTTTGGTGAAAAACCAAAGTAGGGTTGCAATAATAATCGAGATAAGAAATGGCATTAGATGAAAATATGTCGTTATTAATGACAAGTTAGTGATACGGGAAATAAACGCTAGTAATGCATCATAAAAGAAATGATAATTTTGTAATTTTGTATTTGCTAATAAGGGATTTTCTAATGAAAAAGTTTTTTGGAAACTGGAGGCAATAGAAAGATGCCAAATGGCATCGTGTCCATTGGGTCCCCAAAAACCTAAGCCATAATTCATAAGTTGCCCGCTTCTGATCATGACAAGTGACCATATAGCTGAAACAAATATAATAATGAATGGGGTCAAGAATTGCCTGAAAGTTATTATTAAAATAAATAAACTAACACCGATTACGATAACGTAATCAATATAGTCATATTTGGGCCACAATGATTTCCATGGTGGATTGAGATTATCAGAAATATTTAGAGCTGTATCAATTTGCGCAGGTATCGTAAGTAAGAGATTCGAATGTGGGTTGCGATTAGCAATAAATGGCTCTGGATAAGTTGAGTCATAATTGCGGAGGTCTCGAATAGTTGTTTGCCCATTTACACTCAAAAGTCCTTTACGGTGAGTTGAATCCATTTTCCATTCGGCAAGTTCATTTATATTTAAGGGATTATTCAATGAGATAGTATGCGACGGAGAAGTTGAGTATTTTTTCAAATACCAATTGGCAAATTGTTTAAATTGAACAACCTCTAGTTCTTGTTTTTTTGCCCTATTGGAAACGTAAGTAAGTTGGTTAGCGACTTCAGGTCCGTATTTTTCTAAATCATAATCATTCTCGATACCGATTAATAGAAATCCAAATTGATTTGAATCATTATCAAGATAGCTACTAGCAATTTGTTTGAAATAATTTATATCTAGAGAATGAAGCATGTAATCATTGGCTTGGACGCTATGGGTACTTTGGTGAACACTTAAGCCATATCCATTGACAGCATCTCTGGCCGCCCACTGACCTACAACTAGGGGCATTCTAGAATCTTCTGTATTTGCTGGTACAAGTATGTTCTGAAGAGATGGAATATAGGGGACTCCCCAGTAGCTTCCCCATAACTGGTAATGATCAGTGCTATATTGGTCTGCACAAATTATAATTCCAGTGACCCCATATTTATCTGTTAGGTATTTAGCAGAAAAAGCATCAATGTGCCACGCCCCAACTGTACGAGGATATTGCCCGTATATTGTCAAAAACTTATTCATAGTTCGGTCAATTAAATTAATCCTTTCATTAATTGAATAGCCAGACAAGAAGATTGCATTGGCATCATACCAGTATGAATTGGGATCATATTGAACATCTGCCTCGCCTGCGAGCGACTTGGTTATTTCCATAAAGACTCCGACTTCGTCTTGAGGCTGTCTTGATTTAATTAACTTATTAATTTGTGGATCAAGCATGGCATCGAACCGCATTAGCCATGTTGCAGAAACTTGATTTGAAGTTACGATATTAGCCAACATTTGTGTTTGGGAAAAAGGGCTTGAAGCGTTAGTCCAGTTATCACTACCTCTGATCGGATAAACAGGAGAGACAAATTTGGAAGCAGCTTGAACAGACGAAAGTTGCCCGGCAAATATAGTAAATAAAAAAGTAAGTAAAAATATTTGTTTTATTTGGTTGGCCATATTGATTTGGTAAATTTAGCAATCAAGTCATTTACTAAAACAGGAGCCATTAACTTTAGAGCAATAAAATAAATAATAGCGCTGGTTGTAACTGTTAACAATAAATTAACCCAAGATAGAGCCATATAATGACTGAGTAATACTGCGCATGCTCCCATGATAGTAACGGATAAAAACGGTGGTAAGAGGGCGGTTGTAAAACTAAAATTAACGAATTTTTTGAGAATCAACAAAGGAATGATTGAAGCAAAAGAAATTATTCCAACTCCAATGGCGACGCCTTCATAGCCGTACATCCAACCCAAAGGTGCGACAATTAACCAAGTTAAAATAGTCCACATGATCATTAGTTTGGTGACTATTTTGATATGGCCAATTGCAGCTAGGGCATTAGTTGCTGGAGTTGACACTGCGGCCCATAGGCTGTTAATAGCATAAAGATAGAAAAGAAAAATGGCTGGCTCCCATTTATTGTATCTAGGGATTAGCTTAATTAGGACATCAAGAATTGCTGCGGCGCCAACCACGAAGGGAAATACTGAGGCAGCCGAGAAAAAGATCATTTTGGTTATTGCTGATTGTAGCTTGGATTGATTATCTTGAATTTGGGAGATTGCGGGAAAGGTAACACGGGTTACGTTGTCTGAAATGAAACGCAGAGGTTTCTGTGACCAAGTTTGAGCCCATCCCAAATATCCTAAACCGGATGGACCTACGACACCACCGAGAATTACATTAAGCAGTCTGTCTTTGATGGCGGCAATTATTGTATTTAGTTGATATGGAACCCCAAACTTGAGTAGCTTCTTAATGGATGATTTGTCCCAGGCTAAACCGATACGCCAAGGAGAAAGTATGTAGATAGTAAATAAGCCAACGACGCCTCGGGCTATAACAGCAAAAGAATAACTGTTGATACCGAATCCCTTGATTGCCATTACTACAGCAATCGAATAGAAAATAATGGTTTCGATGGTTTCTACGATTACAAGTTTTTCAAACTTGAGAGATCTCTCGATGAGGACTGAGGGGATGGTCTTGAGCGATGCTAAGAAAAATCCAAATAGAACCGATGCCCACAATAAGATAGTCTGATTGTCCCAACCATAGACGTGAGCTAAAAGTGGTGAAATGACCAATCCAGTGATACATAAAGTTCCAAATAATAATTGTTGGATTGTAAAACTAGTTCGTAAATCATTTAGAGTAGGAATGTTTTTTTGCTGGATAAGTGAAGCTGACAAACCTACGTCAGAAAAATAACTTAGGATGCCTACTAATTCATTCACAAGGAAGAAAATACCAAATTCTTTGGGGGAAAGATATTGAGTTAGAAAGAAAATACCAACCAAACTAAAGAGTTGCAAGAAACCACTCCTACTGACAAGAACTATCATGCTTCGAGTTACATTGGTACTTATTTCATGATGAGTTTGATTAGTCATGGGTTTGAAATTTGGATGTAACTAAGGACGCGTAACTTGATATAGCATGAGTGATTGATGAGTCCCATCGGGCCTAGTGGCTTTGGGGAAGCTCTGAACTAGAACGAGATTGGAAGATTGAATATCTTTGATCTTAAGACGTTCGTCATTGAATACAAGATAAACTAAGTTTTCTTGAGTAGCATCAAGGAGAGATTGCGGAACTTGATCAATGATGAATGAATGACCAATGACAGTAACATTGGGGCGTTTATCAAAATATATTTGCAATCCATCTGGGGTGGTGCCAAAAAAGCCTTCTGTACCTACGACGATACGATTCGAATGACTTTGGCGGTCGATATAACTAGCTATTTGATCTAAGCCTTGTCCTGCTGTCCATTCTTCTAGGTACCCTGATCTTTCGATGCGAGGCAGATTGGCTTGGTCTGGATTTGTAATAATGATTATGGATTGATGTAAGCCATATCCGAAGAGGATAATGAGAAAAAGTAATTTGAGAAAAAGATTTTTGCGATAATGATAAAAAACCTGTGTAAATCCAATTGAAGCTAAAATTAAGAATGGTGGCACTATAAAAAAGAAGTACCGAGCGGTTAACCCACGGGCGACAAAAATTTGGATAATAGATGGACCGACTATCCAGAGGAGGAAAAATAAGACTTTGGTTTTTTTTGTTCGAAATAGAAAGAATATGCCTAAGGATGAAAATATTAAAACGCCAGGAGTTATCAAATACCAGATAAAACTTACAAAAGCTGAGGCGTTAGTTTGGAAAATGCCAATTGGGTTAGCTATAATTTCGGAGAATGGGAAACGGTAATCTTGATTACGCAGTGAAATTTGATGGAACTCTGGTCCAAGTCTAAGAACATTGTAAATTGCATAGGCAATAACCAAGGTCAGAGACAATAAAATTGCAAATTTCAAATAGTGCCAGCAATTAAAGCGAGGAAGCAAAAGGGGGGCCATAACTCCTAGAAAGATGAAAACTATGGCTGGAGATTTGGTAAGGAGTGCAAGTCCAAGCACTCCTCCACTGATTAATGCAGTGTCTAGACGAGTGTATTTGGCTATTAAATATGTAAAAACTAACGACCAAATTCCAAACATTAAAAGTAAACTATCTGCCAATGCGTATCTATCAAAAAATAAAGTGTACGGGATAATGGCATATAATAAACCTGTGATCAAAGAGGTTAGGCGACGCTTGGTGAGTAAATAAGTTAGAATATATAAACCTATTACACTTGAAGTACCTGCAAATATAGAAACTAATCTGCCTGCGTAGAGAGGGTTGGAAATTAATTTAAGGAAAGGGATAATCAGCCACATAAATAAAGGTTGCTTGCCATCTGTCAAAGGTAAAAAACGCAAAGTGGGCTCGGCACGCATAACTTGAGCCCAGCGGATATATATAGCTTCGTCAGCAAAGATTGGCCAAATTAGTAAGTTGATAATTCTCAACCCAAAGGTAATTAATACAAGGGAAACTATAAGAAGCAGATGTGGTTTGAGTTTGCGCCAAATTGTTAGGGCTTGTTGAGGAGTATCAAACATAGAGACCCTTAAGATCATTTAATCTGACTCTGAGTATTTGTTTAATCATGTCAAGTGATTCTTGAATAAACTTTTGGGCAGTACGGTCTTTGCTGGTACTAAGGTCACTATCTTCCCATTTCACGGGAACTTCTTTGATAGAATGTTTGAACTTCTGAGCAAGAAAAAGAAACTCTACATCCCAAGCGGCTACTGTCCACCCTTTAGCAGAATGTGTTTGGTCGAAAATCATCATTTTGGAAAAAATATCTTTGGCAATATCAGTTTGAACTAGCTTAAAACCACATTGTGTGTCTTTGATTTGAGAAAGAAGTAGGCTGCGACGAAAAATGCCGAATAAATTTGAAGCCAGCTTGCGCCAAATAGAAGAGTTTTTGCGCTGGTTACCACGCGATCCGATGACAACAGGAAATCCTGATTCTGCGAATTTGATTAATTTATTAACTTGATCAATGGGAGTAGATTGATCCATATCGGTAAATAAGGTGTAGGCGCCTCTAGCATTATGAAGTCCTGCGCGTAAAGCAAAGGCTTTGCCTCCGTGAGCATTTTTGAGTAAATGGATGTGAGAATTGAGGTGTTTTTGGACATAATCAATGCTTCCATCAGTGCTTTGGTCATCTGAGACAATTATTTCGTATGTGAAGTTTTGTTTTGATAAATAATTATCAAGATCTAACAAAGCACCATTATTGAGATTTTGCAACTCGTTGTAGCAAGGAACTACAATTGATAAATAAATATTAGAGTTCATGTTTTTGCTAATTGTATCTGTTTTATATGGTAATTGTCGATTAAAATTGAATGGTTGATAAATGAAATTTTAGATTCCGGATAAGACTATACCAGAGCATGAGAACAAACACATCAAAGGCAATTATAATAGGTGCAGGTTTCGGAGGCTTGGCAGCTGCTGCTCTATTGGCTAAAGATGGGTACGATGTGGAGGTATTTGAAAAAAATAATCAACCTGGAGGCAGAGCTCAAGTTTGGAAAAAAGATGGTTTTTTGTTTGATATGGGACCTTCGTGGTATTTGATGCCAGATGTGTTTGAGAAATTCTTCGGTGAGTTTGGACGTAAACCTAGTGATTTTTTTAAGTTGAAAAGACTAGATCCTTCGTATCGGATTTGGTTTGGGGAAAATGACTATATTGATATGCCCACAGATCTTAGTGAAATTAAGAAAATATTTGCTAAGTTAGAGGTAGATGGAGATAAAAAATTAGAAAAATATTTAGCACAAGCCAAGTATCAATATGATGTGGCTATGGATCGTTTTATTTATCGGTCTTATAATTCCTGGAAGGACATTCTAGATAAGCAATTAATGGTTGAGGGAGCCAAGTTAAATGTATTTGGGAGTATGGGGAAATTGGCAGAAAAGTATTTTGATTCTGAGAAAGCTAGAAAAATATTGCTCTATACAATTGTTTTCTTAGGTGGATCTCCCAAAGTAACCCCTGCTCTGTACTCAATAATGACACATATCGATTTTTCACTGGGTGTTTGGTATCCAATGGAAGGAATAAACAAAGTAGCCTTAGCAATAGAGTCATTAGGAAAAAAGCATGGAGCTAAGTTTCATTATAGTAAGGCTGTCGATGAGATTATAGTAGAGGAAGGGAAAGCCGTTGGAGTTAGGATTGGTAAAAAAATTAACAAAGCTGACCTTGTAGTGGTCAACGCAGATTATCATTTCGCAGAAACTTGTTTACTTGAAAGTAAATATCAATCCTACCCAGAGAAATACTGGAAAAAGAAAACTGTGGCTCCTTCGGCATTAATCTTTTATCTCGGTATTAGTAAGAAAATAAAAAATTTGCAACATCATACACTTTTTTTTGATGGTGATTGGGAGGCACATTTTGAAAACATCTTTAGTAATCCGTCTTGGCCCCGAAGTGATCCTTCTTTTTATGTCTGTGCTCCATCTAAAACTGATAATACTGTAGCCCCAAAGAATATGGAAAATCTATTTGTGTTAATTCCCGTGGCAAGTGGACTTGATGATAATGAAGGCACACGGGAAAAGTATTTTGAGCAAGTAATTGATAGAATGGAAAAATTAACTAGAGAATCAATAAAGGAACATATAATAGTAAAGCGTTCTTTTGCTCATAAGGATTTTGCTAAGGAATACAACGCCTACAAAGGAACTGCACTGGGACTAGCGCACACGTTGTCACAAACTGCTTTTTTGAGACCCAAACAAAAGAGTGATAAAGTACAAAACTTATTTTATACAGGGCAATACACACATCCTGGAATTGGAATGCCTATTACTTTGATTTCTTCATCAATTCTGCATCATACTTTGACTCATGAGAAATGAAGTAAGTTTTTTGGATATTTTCAGGAAAGGAAGTAAAACTTATTTTTATTCCAGTTTGTTCTTTCCTAAGGATGTCTATCGTGAAGTTCAGGTGTTATATGCTTTTGTCAGAACAGCTGATGATTTGGTTGATGGTAGGCAGGCAAATATTGATAAATTTAATCTGTTTTGGGAGAAATATTGGGGAAATGAAGACAAACCTAGTGGAGATTTGATCATCGATTATTTTAGGCAATTAGTTAAAAAAAAGAAATTTGAAAAGGATTGGATTTGTGCATTTGAGAAATCTATGCGAATGGATTTTGGGAAAAATAAATACACTACTTTGGATGAGACTATTGAGTATATGTATGGGTCAGCTGAGGTGATTGGTTTGATGATGTGCAGGATTATAAATATAAAAAATGAGGCTTTTCCTTCTGCGCGAGCATTGGGGAGATCAATGCAGTATGCAAATTTTATGCGTGATATTGATGAAGATTTGGGATTGGGTCGAGTTTACTTTGCAGAGGCTGAAATGAAGAAAGTTGGATTGAAATCATTAAACCATCAAGATGTTTTAAAGAATGAAAAAGGATTTGTTCAGTTTATTAATAACCAACAGAAATATTATCTTGAATGGCTCGAAGAAGGACGCTCAGGTTATCAATACTTACCCAAATGGGCGTTGCGGGCAATCAAGACAGCCGAGGAAATGTATACTTGGACGGTTAGTGAAATTGCGACAAATCCAATGGTGGTTTATGAGAAAAAAGTTAAACCATCTATTTGGAAAATTATTTCAACGGGGATAAAAAATAGTTTATGAGAGGAACTTTAAATTTTTTGGTTAAGATTTCTCGACCTAGATTTTGGGTATATTTATTTGGTACGTATTTGGTGGGATATACATTTGGGTTAGATTCACCAGAAGGTTTTCGCATTCCCATTTTTTGGATTCACTTAATATATTTTATGTGGATGGCAAATTTCTGGTTGTATGGTATCAATGATCTTTATGATGAGGACACCGATAAATATAATCTCAAAAAAGGCAGTTATGAAGTTAGATTAGCTCGAGAACGGAAACAAACTGTAATTAAAATAGTTAAATTGATTGGCATATTTAGTATCGGTTTGATGTTAATGCAAACTGTTGCAGGAGCTCTAATGATTCTGATTTGGGGGATGCTAGGTTGGGCATATAGCAGTCCACCTCTACGATTTAAAGCAAGGGTAGGATGGGATTTTGCGTCTAATATACTATACGGGATTCCTGGATTACTGGGCTATTGGCAATCAAGTCTGAATTTGCCTGATTGGAAAATTATATTAGCAATCTGGCTCTGGTGTGGCGCGATGCATCTTTTTTCCGCAATTCCTGATATAAAGGCAGATAGTCAAGCGGGGTTAGGAACAACAGCGGTAAAATTAGGACTAAGGAAATCATTAATTACCTGTCTAAGCCTGTGGAGTTTGGCGGTAGTGCTGGCTGGCTTTGGCTTGGGGTGGTGGTCAATGATAGGATTAATTTACCCTGGGATTTGTATTTATTTATTGGTTGGGAAAAAGGAAATTTCTGCGATGTATAAAAATTTACCTGTTGTTAATGCATTGGCAGGCTTGTGTTTATTTGGATATGCTATTTGGCCATTAATAAATTAGTCTGGGTTGAAATTGTTAAATTTTGAAAAATGAAGAAATTTTTGTGAGAAAATTTTGGGGCGATTTATGAATGGCTTTGGTCTTATGGGTTGTGGAAATTGGATCGCTGGATAAATTGGGTTGGATATTTTCTTGGTCACAGATTTTATCGACTAAGTAATCGACGTGATCAGGAATTTTGTCTGTAAATTCATGGATAATTTTTTTAAGGTGTGGTTTGGAGAAAGAAATATTTTGATCACGATTAGTCCACAATTCCCATCCAATACCCAAAAGTGTACCCGCAATAAAACCGAAATTGTGATGTGTGTGTCGTTTTTTGGTCATTCTTGAGAATCAGAAGTTTTTTGAGTTTTGGAGAGAATCTGTTTGCCTGTTTTAAGCCCCGAGAGGAAACTGCTTAATGATGTTACGGGTTGAGCGATGGCTTCTGAGACATCTCGAGTGCGATCTATAATTTGGTTGATTTTACGAAGTCCTTGGCGAATTTCTTGAAGGATTAAGATTAGTTGATAGCCAATCATAATAAAAACAATGGTTAATGAAATCGAGATAAGAAGTCCAGCGGCTTGGTTGATGGTAATCATTTTTTTATTATGACATATTTGTCAGATTGGCGTGGCATAGGTGTCAATTATGAGTTTGGATATTTGACGTTTATGGTGCGTTTGACGATGGTTTCGTTTTTGCGACGATTAATAGCTTGGATGATGATTTGCTGTCTGCCTGAATTGACTGGAATTTTGACTTGAAATTTGCCTGAATTATCTAAGGATATTAATTGATTGTTTATCTTAACTACTGACGTGGGATCAGCAATACCAACAACTTGGACTGTAGATTCTGAAACAACTTGACCTTCAATAGGTAATGTAACAATAAGTTTGGGCTTGATCAGGCTGGTGTATTGGAAGGCTAGAAAACCTGAAAACAATGCTAGGGTAAAACCGACAATTGTAAAAACAATAATTCGCGAATACCACCAAGGGGATGCTGGGGTAGATTCAATCATACTACGAGGAATAATTTGGCCCGATTCACTCTCCGCAAAATCACGGCGAAAAATAGCTAATAAGGTTTGGGGATTAATGTTGAGAAATTGAGCGTAGTTCTTGATAAAACCTCGGGCATAGGTAGCAGATGGAAGTTTGTGATATTCATCTGATTCGAGAGCTTGTAAATATTTGCTGTGGATTTTGATGGCATGACTGACTTGATCCAAGGTTAGAGATTGTTTGTGGCGCGTGGTTTGGAGTAATTGCCCGACGGTTTTCATGTTTCAAGTGTACCTGATAATAGCAAGAATTATTATGATTAGGATGGATTTTCTTGGAGGAATCTTTGCGCCGCTAGGATATTTATTTCGCGTTTCTTGGCATTTTTTTGAGGTGCGCCAACAATTCCTAACGTTTCCATTTCTTTTATAAGTCTAGCTGCTTTGTTGAAACCAATCCTGTGTTCAGTTTGAAGCATGGAAGCTGAAGCTCCGCCTGTGCTCAAGACTGTTTCAATGGCAAGTCTAAGTTCCGGACTAAACTGAGATTCTGCTTCGGATTGAAGTTTGGTTTCTGCAACTGATTGGGCTGCAATATCAATGTACTGAGGATTTAGTCCTTGGGATTTAATAAAAGTTGTGACTCTTTGGATTTCTTCGGTGGTTATAAATGAGCCTTGAATTCGAATGGGTTTGCGGTCAGATGATACGAATAACATGTCTCCTTGACCAAGCAATTTTTCGGCTCCTGGCATATCAATAATTGTTCGAGAATCTTGCATTTGGGGGAGAGCAAAGGCGATTCGCACGGGAATATTGGCTTTGATTAAACCAGTAATGACGTTTACATCTGGTCTTTGAGTAGCTAAAACAAGATGGATACCTGGGGCTCGAGCCATTTGGGCTAACTTAACAATTGATTCTTCTGTCTCACGAGGTGCACTCATCATGATGTCATTAAGTTCATCGATAACAACTACGATCGAAGGGAGAGCTTGATAGCCCATGATTCTGTTGTAATCTGCTAAATTTTTGGCTCCTACTTCCATGAATCGACTAAGACGCTCATCCATTTCTTTGCAACACCAACGCAGTGCCGGTAATACATCTTTGACTTCGGTAATTACAGGCGATAATAAATGGGGGATACCTGAGTAGCCAGTTAGCTCAACTTTTTTGGCATCAGCTAATACCAGTCTAACTTCGGCAGGATTTGCTCGGAATAAGATTGAGCAAATAATACTATGCACACAGATTGATTTACCACTGCCCGTTGTACCTGCGATTAATAAATGTGGCATGCGGGCAATATCAAATCCCTGTGGCTTGCCACTGATATCTTTACCTAAGGCAACTAGCGTACGGGACGACTCAGCTTTGACTGGAGTTGATTCAAGAACTGAACGCAGAGTTACAGTTTCGATTTTTTGGTTTGGAACTTCAATCCCAACATAATTAGTCCCCGGTATAGGCGCTTCGATACGAATTTGGCCAGTTGGTGCAGCTAAGGCAAGGGCCAGATCAGCAGCTAAATTGGTAATCCGGTTGAGCTTGGTGCCATCTGGAATTGAGATTGAGTATTGAGTCACCGATGGACCAACCTTGGTATCGGCAACTTTGGCACGACGGATTCCAAAAGCGTCAAGAGTGCGCTCGATGATGGAAGCATTTTGGCGGGTGTGACTATTGCTCGTGCTACTGGTAGTGCCTGCGATTAGTAGGGAAGTTGGAGGCAACACCCAAGGAGTATTGATTGCCATTTGAGTTAAATGTGTTGCGCTGGTTACTGACGAAGATATTTCATCAATGGCAGGACTGGGTAGATTGTGAGGCAAGTTATTGGTGATAGAAGTTGAACCCTGATTTGGCAAAACCGGACGGAGTGGCAATTGGGTTGGTGCTATATTATCTAAATTCGAATCTGTTTCAGAAATAAGCTCTGGTTGAGGTGTGAGTTTGGGAATTATTTTCTCGATTATTTCTCTAAAATAAGCAAATGTATAAAGAAGGAAACCTTTGAGTCTTAATGGTGGAATGTTAAAGATAACAATAATTGCAATAAAAAACGAAAATACAAGGACAGAATATGCACCAAATGAAGTAATATAAGGCGAAAGACTAGAAAAAATTGATTGACCAAAAAGACCTGTGTGGAAAAGTCCTGATAAAGAAATAACCATAAGCCAGGTACCCAAGACAACATACTGGCGAACAAAAACTAGTTGACGTAGATTAAGAACTTGTAAACTTATTTGTAAAAGTAAAAAAGGAAGAGCTATTGCCATCCAACCAAAATATTTAATTACCCATTGATTGATTTTGCCTGGAACTCCAGTCGATTGAGAAAAGGAAAGAGCGATCAAAGCAGCTAGTACCAGAATGGCAATTCCCAAAATGAACTTTAGCAATCTAGAGCTGATGTTGATTTTGATAGCTCTCTTGATGACTTTTTTTTTGTAATGGCGTTTTTTGGGCATGGCAATGAAGATTAATAGCTATCATTGTATCACAATGTCAGGTTCAAAATTGTTTAAACTTCAATTACGACAGGTAAAATCATGGGGTGGCGTTGAAGTTTGTCAGCAAAGTGATTGGCGAGAATATCAATGGTTTCTTGTTTAACATGGTGCCAGTCACTCATTGTCTTTTGGCGATTAAGGATCGAATTGAGATGATGTTTGGCGGATAACAAAATTTCACTGTTAGGTTTAGCGTATATCAAACCTCTGGTGATAATATCAGGAGCTTCAGCAAGGCGTTTGGTTTCTGAGTCAATTTGGATTAGGACAACCACAATACCTTCCTCTGCCAAAACTTGTCTATCCCTCAATACAACATTGCCAACATCTCCGACCCCAAGGCCATCCACCATAACATTGCGGATTAGCGCATTGTCCCCAAGACGAACTCCTTGTTGATCGACGATGACAGTGCGACCTTCGGGCAATAGAACATTTTTGCGATCATAGCCCATAGATTCAGCTAAAAGTGAGTAATGAACCATGTGTCGAAAAGTTCCACCCACAGGCATGAAGTATTGAGGATTTGTTAAGTTTATAAGCATCATGAGATCATGACGACTGCCGTGGCCTGAAACATGTAAGTCGTCTTTGATATTGGCATAGGTAACCGTAGCACCACGTTCATAGAGGGCATCAATGGCTGCGTGAATGGCGGTTTCTGAGCCTGGAATATAGTCTGAGGAAAATAGAACATGATCGCCTGGTTTGATATTAATGAAAGAGTGATCGCCAATGGCAAGACGTTGTAAGGCAGAGCCTGTTTGTCCTTGGCTTCCTGCAGTTAAAATGGTGACCTGATCATCCTTGTATTTACGCAGATTCTTGAGGGGAACAATCTGGCGGATATCCACATCTAGATATCCAAGTTTTTGGGCGATGGTAACGTTTTTCTCAATTGAACGACCTGCTATGAAAATCTTGCGCCCGTGTTTGATTGAAGCTGAGATAGCTTGCTGAAGACGTGATATGGAAGACGACATGGTGGTGACAATGAACTTACCTTTACAACTTGAGATCTCACGCTCAAACATTTCATCTAAACTTTTCTCGCTACGAGTAGCACCTTGGCGTTCGCTACCAAGAGAATCGGAAATTAGCAATTTGACTCCTAGATTACCCGCTTGGGCGATTTTGCCGAGCTCCGGTTGTTTACCATCAACTGGAGTGAAATCGAATTTGAAGTCAGCCCCATGATAGATAATGCCAGCACTGGTCTTGATGATGAGATGGAAGGTATCGGGAATTGAATGTGAAACACGAGCAAAACTAATCTCGAAGCCTCCAATTTTGATGGAAGCATCAGATGAGACTATTTGGATATTACGCTTAATGTTATATTCTTGGAGTTTTGCTTGAGCTAGTGCTGCGGTGAGTCTGGCGGTATAAATTGGGAACTCAGGAAGTTGAGGTAAAATATAAGGTAATCCACCAATATGATCTTCATGGCCATGGGTCAAAATCATGCCACGAATTTTTTCGCGTTTATTTTTGAGAAAACCCACATCTGGAATTAGGAGATCGACTCCAAGCATTTCTTCAGTAGGGAAACCGATGCCACAGTCGATGAGAAGAATATCAGTATCGGTTTCGTAAGCATACATATTACGAGTAACTTCACCAAAGCCTCCAAGGGAAGTGATGTGTACGGTATTAGGATTCATAAGTTTTTTATATTTTACCAGGTCGGCAGATAAGGTTTGATGTTTTCGGTAGTTAAGTCCAACGCTGTGATTTGACCTTCGACAATCTGTCGGGCAACCTTGCGACCGATTCCATTGATGGTTCTTTCTAAGGTACGAATACCCGAGTCAAAACCCAAAGGCCTAACGATGAGAGGCCAAGTGTCGTCGCTAATGGTAAGCTGATCTATATTGAGGCCTGAGTCTTGGATGACTTTGGGCAAAACGTATTCTCTACCGATATGAATTTTTTCATCATCAGTATAAGATGGCATTCTGATTAATTCCATACGATCAAGAACCGCCGTTGCGATGTTATTGGTATTATTGGCTGTAGCTATAAATAGAGCTTGGGAAAGATCAAAAGGATAATCGATGTAGTGATCGGTAAAAGCATTGTTCTGACCTGGATCTAACAATTCAACCAAAACTCCCATAATATCTCCTCTAACTTGTTCTGAAACACGATCAATTTCATCAAGGAGAATAACTGGATTTTTGACCTCAACTCGACGAAGTGACTTAAGAACTTGACCCACTTCGGCATCGGGTTGAATTCGCGATTGACCACGAAGAATTGAGGCATCACCCATACCTCCGAAAGGGATACGGACAAAAGGTCTTCCCATGGCTTCGGCTATTGATTTGGCGATAGTAGTTTTTCCAGTACCTACGAGCCCGACGAAGAATAGAATGGGGGCTCGCATTAATTGAGCCGTGACTTCTTCTTCAGACAGGTCTTGTGATTTGAGCTGAGTGGCCTTGAGTTGCATGACTGCGATTGATTCTAGAACGCGAGCTTTTATCTCCTCTAGTCCATAATGAGTCTTATCGAGAACTTGTTTAGCATAATTTAGATCAAGGATATCTTGACTGCGCTTATACCAAGGCAAACTGCTAATCCATTCGACGTATTTAGAAACAGATTCGTATTCTTGAGAGTAAAATCCTGAGCTGACAGCCCGATGGAGTCTACGTAACATGCTATTAACTCTATCCTCGAGAAGGGGTGGTAACTTAGTGTTATCAACTTGAGACTGTAAATTATTTAATTCCTCAATTATATCTGGCTGCTCATTCATATATTATCCTAAAATTTACTATATCACGGGAAGCGTAAAAACACAGAATTTGGTTGAAAATTAGCGATTGAAACGGCGTGGTCCACCACCTTGACGAGGCCTGTTGTCTCTACGAGGACCGTTGTCGGAGCGACGTGGAGCTCGCGGCTCGCTGTCTCCTGGGTTGGAATCCAATAACATAGTTAAGTTTAATCTGCCCATATCATCAATTTCCATGACTTTAACGGTTACTTTGTCACCTTCGGAAACTAAGTCTTGGGGATCATTAACATATTCTCGTGACATTTGAGATACATGCACAAGGCCTTCGCGCCCTGGGAAAATTTCTACGAAAGCTCCAAAATTAACCAGTCTGGTAACTGTGCCTTCATATAACTGTCCCGGCTCTGGTTCCGTAGTAAGATTTTTGACCCAATCAACTGCTTTATCGAGGCTTTCTTGACTGGTAGCACTAATCATAACCGTGCCATCATCTTCAACGTCAACTGTAGCTGAGGTTTCGGCAATAATACGACGGATCATGCGACCACCTGGACCAATAACTTCGCCGATCTTCTCAACTGGGATTTTGACTTGTTGAACCTTAGGAGCAAAAACAGAAACTTGTACGCGGGGTTGAGATATTGCCTGATTCATTTTGTCTAAGATGAAAAGCCTATCTTGGCGAGCTCGCTTGATAATCTCGGACACTAAAGGAAGTGATAGACCTGTAATTTTGACGTCTAGTTGAACTGCAGTAATGCCTGTGACTGTACCTGCAACTTTGAAATCCATGTCGCCATTGAAGTCTTCGATGCCTGCAATGTCGCTTAGAACAAGTGGTCCTTCAGGTGCGTCGGAGATCAAACCCATAGCAACTCCTGCAACTGGCGCTTTGATAGGAACTCCAGCATCCATTAAAGCGAGGGTTGAACCCGAAACTGAAGCTTGGGAAGTTGATCCATTGGATGAAAGAATATCAGAAACAACTCTTATGGTGTAAGGAAATTCGGAGAGTGAAGGGATGACTGGCAAAAGAGCCTTTTCAGCCAAAGCTCCGTGACCGACTTCACGCCTGCCTGGACCGAACATGCGACTAGCTTCTCCAACTGAGAATGGAGGGAAATTATAGTGATGGATATAATGTTTTTCAAGTTCTTCGGTAGTAGTTTCGATGAGGAGCCCAAAAGCTGGAGTTGCTAGAGTGGCTACAGTTAATGCTTGCGTGGTACCGCGTGAAAATAGAGCGCTACCATGGACACGGGGCAAAACTCCAACCTCTGCTGAGATTGTGCGAATCTCGTCTATCTTGCGACTGTCAGTGCGCTTGCCTGAGGCAATAATGGCTCGAATGGCTTTTTTCCATTGATAATTAAAGGCTTTCTCAAGCAATTTGCCATCGGCATCTATATTGGTTTCTTTGAAAGTTTGGAATGGCACGTCAAATTCTATAGTCGAACCGTCTTTTTGGGCTGTAGATATATAGTCAGCAATGACTTTTTGGGCTTGAGTTTTGAGATCTGAAGGGATTTCTGGAGCGGAAACCACGATCTTGGTAGTTTGCACTTTGGACATTAATTCTTCGATGAGCTCAATAACGAGTTTGTTTTGGGTGTGAGCGAATTCCATCGCTTGAACAAATTGATCATCAGGAAGTTGGTTGGCGCCTGCCTCGATCATGTTGATGACATCTTTGTTACCTGCAACGAATAATTCTAGTGATGATTTGGCAATCTGTGCAGGTGAAGGATTGGCGATCAGTTCTCCGTCTACCATGCCGACCTTAACTCCACCTAAGGGACCGGCCCAAGGGGCGGGTGAAATGGCTAGTGCCGCTGAGGCTCCGATAAAACTTGCAATATCCAATTCGGCTTCTCCGTCATATGCCAACTCGGTCATGATGACTTGAACTTCTCGATTGAAATTTTTGTCAAACAAAGGACGAATAGCTCGATCAACTAAGCGACCGGTAAGCACGGCATCATCTGAAGGACGACCCTCACGCTTGACCCAGCGAGAACCTTTGATTTTGCCACTAGCATAAAGGCGCTCAATGTATTCAACAGATAAAGGAAAATATCCAAGACTAGGATTATCTCTACCGACTACGACAGTAACGAGAACGACACTTTCTCCGTATTGAACCCAAACAGCACTATCTGCTTGAC
Source organism: uncultured Gammaproteobacteria bacterium (assembly GCA_964561945.1). Lineage (GTDB taxonomy): Bacteria > Patescibacteriota > Microgenomatia > CAYXHB01 > CAYXHB01 > CAYXHB01. The sequence goes on from CAZLQM010000001.1 coordinate 66,225, forward strand.
TGGCTACTTTGCCGATTTCTAGTTTGAGTGTTTTGCCCGCAATTTCTCTGCTAACACTTACAATTTGTGACATATTTTAATTCTTTAAATTTATTTTATTTTGACTAAAGCAGTATAACATAAAAATGAATACGCTTTGGAAAGCAAAACTATCAACCTAACACTGGGTATTTTAATTATTTGGAGAGTCCAAGTTTGCCAATTATTGTTTGATAGCGATCTAGATTTTTGGTCATGAGGTAGTGTAACAAACGGCGTCTTTTGGAAACCATTGAAAGCAAGCCTTTACGCGAATGAACATCTTTCTTATGTTCTCGGAGATGCTCGGCGAGTTTGTCAATTTTAGCACTAAGAAGTGCAACTTGAACTTCTGGGCTACCAGTGTCGCCAGACCCGGTGGAGTATTCGGTAATTATTTTTTGTTTTTGGTCAACTAGAAGTGACATATTATTATTAGTTATTGAACTTCACGTATTGTATCAGGTACGGGCTTGGTTGGCAAATTGGCCATGTGATCGATGTTGCCTTTAATCCACTTAGGGATAGGCTTGTTGGTTTTTGGGGTTTGCTGATTATTAGGTCGAGAAGGAATTGTGGCATTTGAGGTTGTTGTGAGTGGGGTAAAACTGCGATAATTACGAGTGCCTCCTGCATTGAGACACTCGGCTGTCATGGTAAAAACTTCCGAAGGGAGATCGGGATTGGCAAATCTTTCAGTTCGGTTTTCTAAGCCCGTAAGTAACAAGGTAGCGATAGTTGGTTCTAGTTTGATTTGAAGGGACTTGAATAACTGCCAAATAACGAAGGTAAGTGACGGTGCGGAAGGATTGGGATATTCTTGAATACGGGGATCTGGTTGAAGTTTTTCGGAGGTAGAGAATCTAGTGGTAATTAATTTGTTTTGGGTTAGTTGTTTGAGTTCAGAATTATTGATAGCCTCGCGGGAAGCACCAATTAAAATAACTAAGTCGGCATCTACGCCTGTATAACTAAATTCCATTTGGGAGATGTCTAAAGGTTGAGAGTTGGTTTTGGTTTGAATGATGATGGCAAATCTGCCCTTATCACGTTGAGCTTCGGTCATGACTTGAGACACAGAATCTTGCGCGTCTGGCCAAGAGATAATGATGTTTTTGCCCTTAATTTCTGATTGAATCATCGATTGAGCTGGTAATTGCCACTCTTGATGGGCATGGCCAAGAATCGAGATCTGTTTGCCCTTGGCTTTGAAACCGAGAGCCAAGGCAAGAGCTGTGCAAGCCTGATCAAGCAAGGCATTGGCTGGAAGTACGATAACTATGCTATTTGATTGGGTAATCTTGGTTAGTAGTGATTCTTGAGAAAGACTGTCCATCTTTGTAGTTTTTGGATTATATGATAGATGTAAGTGAGAAAGAATATATGATTCTAGCTAGATTTGGCAGGAAGTTTCTTAGGTTTGAATGCAATTAAGTTATCACCTACTCGGAAATCAATATAGGGCGAAAACACACAGCCAAATTCTTGATTGAGAGCAACTTTGGAAACTGGGTTTTTGGCTTGTTTGAGACTGGAAATACGGCTAGTGCCGACGTTAGTTTGATTGCGAATCAAATCAACTTGGATATCATCTAAAATTTCACCTTCGGTTACTTTGCAACCTGCGATGCGATGTTTGTCTATTTTGAATTCGGCGTTGATGTCTGCTTTGCCGATTATGTCACGATCATAATAAGGATCTATAGTGCGATTGTATAGTTCGTCAATGTATTCATATAATTCATAGATAATATTAAATGACTTGACGGTTACTTTTTCGGCCTCTGCCACTCGGATAACCTGATTAGGAACTAAGACGGAAAATGCGACGATGAAAGCACCAGCACTCTTGGCCAAGGAAATATCCCCTGGGGTCACGTCGCCCACTGTGGACGAGAAAATGGTTACTCCTTGAGGAATAATTGTTTGGATAGCTTCAAGTGAGCCTTGTGCATCTGCCTTGATGATACAAGTGAGTACCGGCTTTATAGGTTCATTTCTGCTTTGGTTGGGAGATGTTTCTTGAGATGAAGTCGAGGAAAGAACCGCACCAACTTGAGGTATGGAATCCCAACCCATAATTTGAACTGGAGTACTGGGAAGAGCTTCTTTGAGACTTTTGCCAAGATGATCGGTTAGTGATTTGACTTTGGCTTGAGCTTGGTGAGCGTAGATTGTGTCCCTGACCTTGAGAGTACCCTCGGTTATTACTGCTGTGGCGATAATCCCTCGATGGGGATCTTTTTGGGATTCGATAATGACTCCCGAAATATCAGACTTAGGGTCAGCCTTTAGATCAGTAAGCTGAGCGACTAAAAGTAGAGTTTCAAGTAATGTATCTATGCCTTTGCCTGAAACACTAGAAACTTCGACGACAGGAATGTCCCCGCCAAATCCTTCAACTAAACACCCTTGTTCGGCTAGTTCTTGTTTGGCTCTGGTGGGATTGGCAGTGGCGATATCACTTTTGGTTAGGGCCACAATATAAGGAACTTGAGCCTGCTTGATATGATCTAAGGATTCTTTGGTTTGAGGCTTGACCCCTTCTGTGGCGGCAACAACTAAGATTACGATATCAGCCACTTTGCCCCCGCGAGAACGCATTTGCGAAAAGGCAGCATGACCTGGTGTGTCAATAAAGGTAATTTTGTGAGATTGGTGTTGGGGATCTTTAACTTCAACTTGGTAAGCTCCGATATGCTGAGTAATTCCCCCGTGTTCTTTTTGGGCAACTTTAGTTTTGCGGATATAATCCAATAACGAAGTTTTGCCATGATCTACATGGCCCATAATTGTAACGATTGGGGGTCTTGAGATAGCTGTCATGTTTTTTATAAATTTGGGAAATAACGCTTAAAATTGAAATGGAGTGCGGGATAGAGATTTAATCTAGCTCTTTTGGATCGGCTTGGGACGGTTCTTGGTCATCATCTGCTTCAACAGTGGCAGATTCTGCACTCCGTGAGGATTCTGGTTTGATACCAGAGGCTCCTACGACATCAAGTTTATACCCTGTAAGTTTTGCAGCCAAGCGTACGTTTTGACCGTCTTTGCCAATGGCCAGAGAGAGTTGGTCATCAGGAACGGTAACTAGGGCAGTAAGTTCTTCGTCATTAACGAGAACAGATTGGACAGTGGCTGGTGACATGGCCGCAGCGATAAAACGAGATGCATCGGCGTTGTATTCGATGATGTCGATTTTTTCGCCCTTGAGTTCGTTGATTACAGCTTGGACTCGGACGCCTTTTTGACCGACGCACGAGCCAACAGGATCAACTCCTTGTTGAGATGAGAAGACTGCCATCTTGGTGCGAGCTCCAGCCTCACGAGCAATGGACTTGACCTCAACGTTGCCAGAGTTAACCTCGGGGACTTCACGTTTGAAAAGTTGTACTACCAAATTCTTGTGAGCACGAGAGAGAATTATTTCTTCTCCACGGATGGTTTCTTTGATTGATTCAATATAAAAAACCAAGCGTTGATTAAGCTCATAATCTTCGCTGATGACTTGTTCGTATTGAGGCATGAAGCCTTCGGCCTTGCCTAAATCAACGATGATATTATGACCGTCAATTCTCATGATCATCCCGTTGACTATTGATCCTACACGCTCCTTGTAAGCTGCGATGATAACTGATTTTTCAGCTTCCCGCATTTTTTGGATAATTACTTGCTTGGCAGTTTGTGCTGCGATGCGACCAAATCCAGGAGGGGTAACGTCTTTCATTTTGCCTGGGTTATCTGGATCTGCGGTTGTCATCATGATCCCACCGTTTACTGGATCTACGTCAACTTTGTATTCAATGGATTCGTCGATTTCTTCACCGCGTTCCTTGGCATCTTTTTGGAATGCAGCCACGATGGAAGACTCGATAGCACCAAGAACCATCTCGGGATCAATGCCCCTGTCGTTAGCCAATTGGTTAACGGCGGCGGCGAATTCTGTACGTGCGATTACTTTGGCCATATTATTTTTGTTACAGCAATAAAAAAGGTGGGAAAACGCCCACCCTAATGCTCTTAGCGTGTAGTTTACCACTAGGATGGATTTGGAGTCAAATAATGTACAAATCAAATTGTAAAAATGTTGGAGGTATGTGAAGTAGAACCATTGGTAGCAAAACCGTCGGCTGTGTGGGAATAACTACTTCCGCGAGTGCGATACAGACTGCCAGACATGGCTACACAAAATAACTAGGCGTTTCACGATTAGATCCCTTCTCAAGATAAGTGGGTAGATGTGAACTCGCGATAGAATAACAAAAAACAGTATTCAATAGGCACTCTCCTTATGAATAGATATGAAGTGAACTACACTTCCTGATTAGAATTCTTGGGCGGGTTAAGAAGAGGTTTGACAACAATTGATTCAAAATCTAAGTTTAAAATTTGTGCATATTCGCAAGTAATAACCTCAAATTCTTCGATATATCTTTTATTGTCTACAAAATTTATGGTTCACTAATATCTTCTTCCATATTTTAGAAATAAATAATCAAATTAATAACAAGATATCTTGTACAGATTATTTATTAAATTTTGTGTGGAAATATAATGAGCAAGACACCTGACGTAAACAGAGGGGAGGTCTAAGTAGCTTTATCAAACTGTTCGATGAGTTGGCGTTGTTTTTTTGAAATATTATCGGGAATATCAACAAGAATACGTACATATTGGTTGCCCCGACCTGATCGATTAAGAAATGGCACTCCTTGGCCTTGGAGTCTGATCATGCTATGAGATTGAGTACCAGCGCGGATTTTGATTTTGAGTTCGCCGTCCACGGTAGGAACTTTAGTAGTTGTCCCTAAAATAGCGTCTGAAATACTAATATGATGATCAATATATATATCTTGACCCTCGCGTTTGAATGTGGGATGAGAACCAACGTCGATAGTGACATCAAAGTCCGTGAATCTTAATCTGGTTCCATCTGATGCACCTTTAGGAATTTTGATGGTGTGTTCTTTGCCTTGGATAACAACCTTCTTCTCTCCTCCATTGACTGCATCCATGAAATCTACCTTAAGAGAATAGTGATCACGTGGCGCGGATTGGCGACCAAATGGTGAACCGCCACCGAAAAATTGCTCAAAGATCTCGAATGGATCTGTAAACTCTACATCACCAAAGGGGGAACCCCCTGAGAAGTTGGTTGAGTAGGAATAACTAAAAGGTCCAGTCTGAGCTCCGCGTTGATTGCCAAATCCACCTGGAGGAAAACCCCCTGACCCTGGCGAAAAGGCTGCATGACCAAATTGATCATAAGTTTGGCGCTTCTGCGTGTCGGAGAGAACTTCGTAGGCGTGATTGATTTCTTTGAACTTGGCTTCTGCTTCGGGAGTCTTATTACGATCAGGATGCCACTCAAGGGCTTTCTTGCGATAAGCTTTTTTTATTTCTTCTGCTGTGGCTGTTTTGGTGACACCCAAGAGATCATAGTAATCTGATTTTGGAGGCATACCTATAAATATTAAAAACCTAAGTTGGCTAGAGAAAATTAATCGCTGACTACTTCGCCTTCTTCAGCTTGATCTTTGGAATCTGAAGTTGTGTCTGTTTTTTTGGTTTCGTCGGTAGATTTATCATCTGAGGTCTCGGGTGCGGATGCTGACGCTGCCGATTGCATAGCTGGACCGATTTTTTGCATGGCATCGGAGAGTTCTTTGGACTTGGTATCTATCTCTTCTTTAGAACCTGATTCCAAAATACCTTTGAGACTAGATACTTTGTCTTGGACTTCTTTGATAAGTTCTTGAGGAATCTTATCTTTGGCGTCTTCGAGAGCTTTCTCGGCAGTGAAAATCATGGCTTCAGCCTGATTACGGGCTTCGATTTGGGCCTTCTTTTGCTCATCCTCCGCCTTGTATTTCTCGGCTTCGTCTTGAGCTTTTTTGACTTCTTCGTCACTAAGTCCAACCGCCCCTGTTATTGTAATGTGTTGTTCTTTGCCGCTGGTCTTATCTTTGGCGGAAACCTTGAGAATGCCGTTTGAATCAATGTCAAAGGTAACTTCGATTTGAGGGACCCCACGAGGCGCAGGAGCAATGCCATCAAGTTTGAAGGTCCCCAAACTCTTATTATCTTGAGCCATAGGCCGCTCGCCTTGAAGGACGTGTACTTCTACGGAGGTTTGATTATCGGCAGCAGTTGAGAAAACTTCAGTCTTGGCTGTAGGAATAGTGGTATTGCGAGCAATCATGGGAGTGGCAACTCCGCCGAGAGTCTCGATACTCATGGACAAAGGCGTGACGTCCAAGAGAAGAATATCAGTCACATCTCCTGCTAGCACACCTCCTTGAATCGCAGCACCCACAGCCACAACTTCGTCTGGATTGACGCCTTTGTGAGGTTCTTTGTTAAAGAATTCTTTGACCACTTGTTGGACTTTGGGCATTCGAGTCATACCTCCAACTAGGATTACTTCATTGATGTCAGAAACTTTGAGATCGGCATCTTTGAGTGCAGCCTCAACTGGTTTCATGGTGTTGGCAATGAGATCTCCGATTAATGATTCTAATTTGGCGCGAGTTAATTTGAGATTAAGATGCAAGGGGTTGCCTTCTTTGCTCTGGGTAATGTAGGGTTGGGAAATTTCGGTTTCTTGAGAACTGGAAAGTTCGATCTTAGCTTTTTCGGCGGCATCACGAATTCTTTGAAGAGCTTGTTTGTCTGCTTTGAGATCGACACCGTTTTCTTTTTTGAATTCAGCAACTATCCAGTCAATAATGACTTCGTCAAAATCATCTCCGCCAAGATGTGTATCCCCGTTGGTTGATTTAACTTCGAATACACCATCGCCAATTTCGAGGATGGAAATATCGAAAGTTCCGCCACCGAGATCATAGACAGCAATCTTTTGGTTGTTTTTCTTATCCAGACCGTAGGCTAAGGCCGCGGCTGTGGGTTCATTGATAATCCTGTCTACTTTGAGTCCTGCAATTTCACCGGCCTGCTTGGTAGCTTGGCGCTGAGCATCGTCAAAATAAGCAGGAACGGTAATGACAGCTTGGCCAACTTTTTCACCTAGGAATTCTTCAGCGTGTTTTTTCATGGTAGAAAGAATGCGAGCTGAGATTTCTTGAGGAGTATAAACCTTACCATCGACCTCGACTGCGGCCATGTCTTCTTTGCCTTCAACTATTTTGTAGGCAACAGTTTTTTTCATCTTCTCGACTTCTTTGTCTTGGTAACGTCTACCCATCAATCTTTTAACAGAGTAAAGAGTGTTGGCGGGATTGAGAATCATTTGGCGTTTGGCAACATCGCCGACTAAATTCTTAACTGGCTCGACAACAGAAGGAGTAGTGTTTTTGCCGGTGTCATGCGCAGGAATAACCTTGGGCTGACCGCCCTGCATAACTGCAACACAGCTGTTTGTGGTTCCGAGATCTATACCGATTATTTTTGACATATTTTTTAGATTAGCACCAATTTAACACGAGTGCTAAGTGGTGTCAAGATGTTTTTTTGAGTCTGAGGATTCATCTGTTTGACGGAAGACAACGACTTGAGCTGGTCTGATAACTTGACCATCCTGCCACATTGCTCCTGACTGAACATTCTTGGCAATCGTTTCACTCGGGGCATCGGCTGACTGATCAAGATCAACACATTCGTGGAGTTGGGGATCAAATGGTTCACCTTGTGTGGGAGTGATGAAATTTATGCCTTGAGATTCGAGAGTTTGTTTGAGTTGTTTAGATATCATTACAATTCCCGCATCCTGCCCATGCAGAGCCGCTAAATCTAGCGAATCGATTATGGGGAGTAATTCGATGATTAATGATTGATTTGCGTATTTGAGATACTCTTGGCGGTCTTTTTGGTGTTGGCGAATTAAGTTTTGGTAATCGGCTAAGGCTCGGGCATATTTGTCTTGCCAATCTGGCTGATTGGTTTCTAATGTTTCTTCGATTGGTGTGTTTTTGGTTTTAACTTGTTTATTCATAAAAATTTTATTTACCAGTCACGACCCAAATCTTCGAATAAATGTGAGTAGTAGCGTAACCAAGGAATTGATTGGCTGAAGTTCATACGAGCTGGTCCGATAACTCCAATGATGCCTGCTGATTGGCCGTTAATTTGGAACTGACTAAACAGCATGCCAACAGGTTCGAGATAGGGCTCGTTTAGCTCTTCGCCGAAGACCACTTGGATTTCCTGAGAACTCATGTTTTGTTCGATAACTCGGACCATCCACGAGGGTAAGCTATCGGAAATAGATAGTACTTGGCGAGTAACGTCGATGTCAAAGAACTCAGGCATAGTGAGCAAGTATGAATATCCCGATGAGTACATAGGGCCACTTGCAAGAGAGACTATGGAAACGGTTTCAAGTTTGCGAGCTAGTGTCCGGCTGGCGGTTTGCATCATTTGATACATGTTGTGTCTTTGGTCCCAGATGCGTTCACGAGTGGCAACTTCTTCGGCAACGGAAAGTTGGGACTCTTGCATAAGTTCATTAATGTAAAAGCGGAGCGCTCGAGCAGTGGGTACTCTGCCTGCGGATGTGTGAGGCTGTTTGAGAAAACCCTCATGGATAAGTACTGCCATCTCGTTGCGAATGGTCGCGGGGGAAACACCTAAATTATACTTGCGCTCGAGTTGTTCGGAACCAACAGGAGCTGCAGTGTCAATGTATTCATCAATCACTGCTTTGAGGATACTTACTTGGCGAACTGACAAAAGAGACATAATGAGATTCTAGCAACAATTTAACATGAGTGCTAAAAGGAGTCAAGTTTGTTTGAACTTAGGCTATTGCATCAGCTTGAGGAAGGTATCGGGCATGACTGAAACTTTGCCGAGCTGTTTCATTTTGCGTTTACCTTTTTTTTGTTTTTTGAGGAGTTTGTCTTTACGAGTTTGGTCACCTCCATATAGCTTGGCGGTGACGTCTTTGCGGAAGGGTTTGACAGTAGATCTAGCTATGACTTTGGCTCCGACAACAGCCTGAATAGCGACTTCGAATTGATGTCGGGGAATTAGCTGTGAGAGCTTATCTACAATGGCTCGGCCCGTCGACTCGAGTCGGTCTTTGGGCACGATTTGAGAAAGGATAGAGATTTTTTCGCCTGCGAGGAGAATTTCAAGTTTGGATAAATTGGCTTCCTGCCAATCAAGTAATTCGTAATCAAGACTAGCGTAGCCAGATGAAATAGATTTGAGGCGTGAATAAAACTCACCCACCATTTCAGCCAAAGGCATAATAAATTCTAATTGGACTTGTTTGCCAAGGCTGTGGGTTGTTGAGTGTTTGGCACGTTTGGACCTCATTAAGTCCATAATTGGGCCCATGTAGTCTAAAGGAGTGAAAATTGTGACTCTTAACATCGGTTCAAGAATCGAATCAAATTGACCCGGTTCGGGTAAATCATTAGGGCTGTAAATTATTTCTGTTTGACCTTTGGTGACAATTTTATAGGTAACGGTTGGGGTGGTAGCAATAACCGTAAGATTAAATTCACGTTCTAATCTTTCTTGGACAATCTCTGCATGGAGCAAGCCTAGAAATCCAATGCGATATCCATGACCTAGGAGAGCAGATGATTCCTCAGTGTATGTCAAGCTGGAATCACTTAGAGTGAGTCTATCCAAAGCCTGAGTCAGATTTACGAAGTCACCTGCGTCGATGGGGTAAAGGGAAACAAAAACCATAGGCACTGGAAGTTTGTACCCTGGTAAGGGCGAGATATTTTGCTTGGCAAATTGAGTCAGGGTCAAAGTGTCACCGATTTTGACTTGATGAGGATCCTTGAGACCGGTGATTATGTAACCAACTTCACCTGTTTGGAGAGCAGAGACGGGGATGCTTTGTAAATTATAGATGCCAATTTCTTGAGAAAGAGTGTTTTGTTTACTGTTAAGAAGAGTCAGGCTGACGTTGTTGGGGATAACGCCATCGAAAACCCGAACCCACGCTCTAACACCTTGGTGATGAAGATACTCTGAGTTAAAAACCAAAGCGCGAGTAATGTCTGAACTTGAAGACGGTGGTGGAACTTGTTGAACCACGCGATGAAGAAGGTCTTGAACCCCTTGGCCAGATTTGGCGGAGATATGAGCCACATCCAAATCTGTAAGTTCTAGAACTTCGATCATTTGCATTAGAACTCCTTCAACATCAGCCCCTGGTAAATCAACCTTATTTATAACAGGGATGATTTTGAGGTTTAGACTTTTGGCTTGACGAAAATGAGCTAAGGTTTGCGCCTGAACTCCCTGAGTAGCATCAACCAAAAGAATAGCCCCTTCACAAGCAGCCAGAGCTCGATTGACTTCGTAAGAAAAATCTACATGACCAGGGGTATCAATTAAATTGAGAGTGTAATCTTGTCCTTGATATTGATAGTGCATGGTCACGGGAGCCAATTTGATAGTAATCCCACGCTCTTTTTCGATAGGATTAGAATCTAGAGTTTGAGATTGAGCGTGTTTAACTAGTCCTGTTAGTTCTAAGAATCTATCAGCTAAGGTCGACTTACCGTGATCCACATGAGCGATAATTGCAAAGTTGCGAATGTGTGAGATTGACATAATAGTAGTTTGGGATCGCTTGGGTAGAATTAGTTAAAGGAGAATACGTGAGGCTATTCTAACATGAGATAAGGAGAATTATGGGTTGTTTATCTCTGGGATTGGAGATGACATCCAAGATTGAGTTTTGTTTACTAATGTCCCAAATCCGGGGAATTTGATAAGTAATTTCCAAATAGTATGTTGAGCTTGGATATCAAGGATATGGCAGGAAATTATATAAACAACAAACCCGATTGCGGAGGTTGTAAATGTAAGAGCAACTAACGGAATGACTCTAGTTGTATCAAAAACGAGTCTGTCGAGAAACTGGAAGGGGATCCAAAGGCTAATAATCATGATAGCTCCAGCCGAGGTTAGTTTGAGAAACTCCAAGCGAAAACGCTGTAAATTAGAGATCATTTTGTCTCTGATAAACCAAAAAATTAAACTGGTACGGACAAGGGCGGTAAAAACAACAGCATATGCTAAAGCTTGAAGAGGATTGTCAAAGTTGAACAAAGTTAAATTGAGCCACGGGGTATTAATGACATTAATAGGGTTGATGACTTGACCAAAGAATTGAAGTTGGTTGATGCTTATCCAACCAATTACAGAAAATAGTGCCAAGCTTGAGAGATGAATTACCATGGGTGTTTTGGTGTTTTTGTAGGCATAGTAACTGCGGAGTAGTAACTGACTTAAGACTAATGACGGAATTAAAATTGTGAAGATTCCCAAGGTATAGGCTGTTTCTTTGGTGGCTGCCCATGGGAATGAGGCGGTGCCAAAGGCGAGTCTGACAATAGGAATACGGAGAATCAATAGGATTGATGTTAAGGGGAGAACCAAGTAATACATCTGCATAAATGTGTCTTGGGCAATTTTCTTAAATTGTGGAGAGTTGTTATGAGCATATTCTGACAAACTAGGGAAAGCTGCTTGACCGATAGCCAAACCCACAATTTGAACAGGCACCTGACGCAGGAGGGCTGCAAGATCAAACAGGAAAAGACTGCCTGCTGCTAATGATGAAGCAAAGTACATGGTCAAATTGCTTTCTAGTTGGACTGAGGCCTGAGTTAATAATCTGGGCCATGAAATTAAAAGTACTTCTTTGACGTCTTTGTTCCAAATTGACCAGCCAGATGTAAAACTAAATTCTGTTTGTCTTAACACTACAATTTGGACAACAAGATGCATTAAAGCACCCAGAACTACACCGACTGCAGGGCCATAAATTCCTAGTGGTTTACTTAAAAAAACAATTCCAGAAATTATGCCAATGTTATAGGTGATTGGCGCTAATGCTGGGGCTATAAATCTTTTCATCGTTTGTAGCAAAGTTCCGATCCAGTTGGAAAAGAGAAAAATTATCTGGGCAGAAAAAATAATTCGCATCAAATTTGCCATAGTTGTAATTTGGGAGGTGGAGAAATTGACCGTCATCAATCTGGCTAGCATTGGGGCAAAGATTATTACTAATATGGCAAACCCTATCATGATGGTTAATAGGAACATCAGGATACTGGTGGCAACTTGCGATCCTTTGGTAGATGACTGACTGAATCTTTGAGCAAAAATGGGAATGCATGAAGTTGCCAATATCCCCGAGACTACTGTTTGGAAGATCAAGTCGGGTAACCGAAAGGCTGCTTGGAATGCATCTAGGTCAACGGCACAACAATCGAAGAAAACCGATCCCATCAATCTCTGACGTAACAATCCTAAAATTAGCGAGGCAGAATAACTAATCATGATGACTAGTGAAGCAAGAAGAATATCGTTTTGTTTACGAGCCAATAGATTTGAAGACAAGTTGATAAATTTGCGGGTGGTTTGAATCATTTAATATTTTTTTTATTAGATAGTATTGATTAAAACATTGCCAAGTCCTTCTGCATATGGGGAATTACGAAGGTTTTATATATAAAATTTTGCACTTACGTAGAGGCAATTGGCAGAAATGGTTTTATAGATTATAATGGGCAAGAGTTATTTAGCTAATAAATTATAAAAATATGCCAGTCACCAGAACAGCCCAACGAGCTTTGCGTCGATCAAAGCGCAAGCAAGTAATAAATTTGCAAAGAAAAAATGGTTTGAGAGCAGCAATGAAAAAGTTTCGCCTAGAACCAAGTTCCGATGCGCTTCAAAATGCATCTAGTGTAATTGATAGAAACGCTAAGTGGGGATTAATCCATGCGAACAAAGCTGCACATCTTAAGTCGCAGTTGGCTAAGAAGTTAGCAAGTAAGTAAGTTGTTTAAATTTACTAGGATTAAAAAATCTTCTTTGAAGTTTTGAGTTGGATTGGAAAAATGAAAGGATTGTTTTGGTATTTATACTTGTGATTGGGGATTGGAGTCATTTATACTGATAAGTGTTTCCTGCCATGGCTAAACGCACCCCGTCGATAAATTTACTCCACCAAGTTAATGCTACAAGTTCTGTAGACAAGATATTATCGTGGGCTTTGTCAGTGGGAAGATGGATTGTAATTTTGACTGAGTTAGTAGTTATCGGAGCATTTATTTGGAGATTCTCTCTGGATATCAAACTAACTAACCTTAATGAAGACATCGAAATGCGCAAAAACCAAGTCAAGGCATTTGCTTCGGTTGAGAAGGAGTTTCGAACTGTTCAGAAAAGCGTTAATTCCGTAGCAACTGTGGTGGGAATGCAGCCAGATATACAACTGATTTTCAATGAATTTAATCGAAGTTTCCCGATTTCTACAGACATTACTATTAATCAGTTAAATTGGAATAGCGATAAGTTATCGATTAAAGGAGAATCTGTTGATGAGAAAACAATTTCAATATTCGAGAATAATTTTAGGTCTTCGGCAATAATTAAAAATGTCAATTTGACCAATGTAAGTTTGAAAGTCGAAGAAAATGATGTTGCTACTAATAGTAAATATTTATACGAATTTAGTTTAACGGCAGATATAAAATTAAAGTAATATGAAGTTAAATGACTCAAAAATAAATAACAAGTTTTCTTTTAAAAGCTCTCAGAAATTGGTGGACTCAAAGAAACGACAAACTTATATGGAGCTGATTTTGACGTTTGTAACAATATTGTTTTTTGGGGTCTTTGCTCTTAAGCCCACTTTCTCGACAATTGCAACGTTGCTTGGTGATATTACAAATTTGGAAGAAGTAAATAATAAGTTAAAAGAAAAACTTGATTCTTTGGCTACAGCTCAGCAAGTACTAGATAAAAATCGTGAACAACTTTATTTCGTGCAAGAGGCTTTGCCTGACAATCCTAATTTGGCAACTTTTGTAGCTCAAGTTGATAGAGCTAATGAAAATAGTGAGTTTGTTTTGGAAACAATTATGTTTGGGGATTATGAAGTTGATCCAAGCGGTAAGACGAAAGCGGTTGATTCCAATGCTGAAAAAAAAGGGCCTATTGGCGAATGGAACAATATTAGTTTCACGATTGAGGGAACCGGGAAATATGATGCTATTCTAGATTTTGCTAAGAAAATTGCTAATTTCCGAAGAGTTGTAGTTTTGGATTCTATTTCCATAGATTATAGTGATGTCGAGAATGAAAATGATTTACCAAAGGTTACTATTAATGGAACGATTCTATCGAAACTTAAATAAATATGAAAAGACCAAGAGATAATACCTTTTTGATTTTATTGGGATGTTTGACTTTAATTACACTTACGATATGGATTGGCTCGGAAGTTTATCGAGGACTGGCAAAAGACAGAATATCTGGTGAAGTAAGTGAGGAGCTGGTCGAACTTAATTCGACGTTGAATCTGTCTGTATTACAAGTATTGTCAGCGAGAACTCCATCTGATGTGATAATTCCCAACCCCAATGATAACTAAAAAATCAGTTTACTTGTTGACGCAGAGGTCAGACCTTGCAAAAATGAATTAATATTTATGTTCAAAAAATCAAGTAGTGCCCACGTTTCTCCAAAGATTCCCATGATCGCAGGATTGCTCTTGTTATTGGCAGGAGTTGTGGGCGGTGTTTATTTAATCCAAAATCGTCAATCTCCAACAGAAACTCAGGCAGACGTAGGAACGGCTCCAAGTTCGGTCGAGGTGTCGAATGTTACAAGTAATTCATTTACCATAAGCTGGGTAACTCAAAATCCGACAAGTGGATTTTTGACCTATGGGACTAGTAGCGAGAAAATTAATAGTGTGGCAAGAGATAAACGTGATTTGTTATCGAGCGATTACTTGAAGTATTCGACCCATTATGTCCAAGTTTCAGGTCTTAATCCGGCCACTGAATATTTTTTTATGGTTAATTCTGGCAAAACGGCATATCTTACAAACGAAAGCGTTCCGTATACGGTCAAAACTGCCAGTAATTTAGCCGAAGGGTCTTTATCTGCTATTTCGGGAAAAGTACAAACAAGTGATGGGGGAGTTCTTGAGAATGCAATTGTGTTAATATCAGGTCCTAATTTAAGTACACAATCTGTTTTAACTGACGCAACAGGAGATTGGTCAATGTCGTTGGGAGGAGCGGTTGATCCGTCGCTGAGTAAAGAAGCTAGTATCAGTCAAAATGACGACGTTACAATAAGAGTGCAAAGTAATCTGGGGAACTCGACAGCATTGATTTTGGGTCAACAAATTAATGACATACCAACAATAAGTGCTGGTGAGACATTTGATTTTAGAAGTTTGGTTGCCTCATCGACACAGAGACCATCAAGTTTTACGTTTATTGACGATCTGTCTGCCCAATCACCAACTGCCTCTCAAACAATTAATATCTTTAATCCTCAAGAAAACGAAGCGCTAAGCACAACTAAGCCTCTGTTTATGGGAACAGCCCCAGCGGGAAATGAAATTTCAATATCAGTGATCCAAAAACAAACTCAATTAACTGGCGTAGTGATGAGTGATGAGCGAGGAAATTGGCGTTGGACAAGTGAAGAAGATTTGGCTCTTGGATCTCATGTAGTCAGAGCCAGTTATACTAACGATTCAGGAATTACATTTCAAGCTGAGAAAAGATTTAGCATACTCGGCAATGTCAGTACTAATCCGGCTATTGAATCAAGTCCTGGGGGCGAATTAGCTCAAGTTTCTCCTGGTCCAACCATAATCGCTCAAGTTAGTCTGACGCCAACTCAAGGAGTGCGAGTGTCTCCAACAGTTTCTGTATCAAAAACTCCCGCCCCAACCAGAGTTCTTTCGCCCACACCAACAGTCACAACCAAACTCACACCAACCGTGACATTGGTTCCTACTAGGATAACCACTCTCGTTCCAACCGTATCTGTGACAAGTGAAGTTACTCTAACAGCTTCGCCAACGCCAACTATGGCAACTGAATTACCAGTGGCGGCCACTACCCTCCCCACTTATATAACTGGAATCGTAATTTCACTATTTTTGGGCGTAGCAGTTCTGTTGTTAATTTGAGATAGTTTGGATAGGATAAAACAATGAAATATTTGATCGTAGGGACTGGGTTTACGGGATTGGTAGCGGCTTTGGATCTGGTGGAAGCAGGCCATGAGGTAGTTATGTTGGAAAAAAATAGTTTTGTGGGGGGATTGGCTGCAGGGTTTAAAGAAACTAAGTGGGAATGGAATCTTGAACATCATTATCATCATATTTTTCGAAATGATAAAAGCATAATAAATTTAGCAAATAGATTGAATGTGAAGGTTAAATTTTATAGAGTTAAAACTAGTTTTTGGGATGGAGAGAAGATCTTCCAGTTTGATTCGGTTAAAAGCGTATTAACTAATCAACAAATATCACTAGTTGATAGAATAAGAACACTGGGAACTATGGGTTTTCTTAAAATGATTCCCAACTGGGAGTGGTTTGAAAGAATGACATCTGAGCAGTTGATAAAAATGACGATGGGGAGAAAGGTGTGGGATAAAATATGGGGGCCATTGTTTCTTGGGAAATTCCATCAATGGACCTCTGTTGTAAATGCAACTTGGTTTTGGGCCAGAATTCATGCCAGAAGCCAAGCGTTAGGTTACTTTGGAGGTGGTTTTAATAGTTTAGTTAAAGCATTGACTGATAAATTAATTAGTTATGGAGTTAAGATTAATTTGAATGAAAATGTTGAAAAAATTAAAATTGTAGACGATAAAGCTTGGGTTAAAACACAGAAGGAAACATACCGCGTGGACAAAGTTTTAGTTACGGGACCAAGTAATGTGGTTAAGAAAATTATGCCAGACGAAGAAATAACAAATAAACCGATTCAAAGTCTAGGTGCTATTACAATGATTTTGGAGACTAGAAAAAAGTTTTTGGATGATAATACATACTGGCTGAATATCAGCGACTCTAAAGCCCCGTTCTTAGCATTTGTTGAGCATACAAATATGATAGGCAAAGAAAAATATGACAATAAAAACATCTTGTATTTAGGCAACTATCTACCTAAGGAGCATGCGTATTTTGGAAAATCAGACAAAGACTTATTAAAAATATATGCACCGTATCTAAAGAAAATTAATAGAAAATTTGATGTAGATGATACAAACAATGTTTGGGTATTTAAGACTGATTATGCTCAAAGTGTGTTTGAAATAAATCATGGCAGAGATGTACCTAAAATGGAAATTGTTAAAAACAAAATATACTGGTGCGGAATCGAGCATGTTTATCCTTGGGACCGAGGGACTAATTATGCAGTTGAGTGGGGACATAAAGTCGCAAAACTGATGATGAACAAGGTAAGATAATAGAGTATGGTTTTGGGTAAAAAACTTAGCGCAGAGAAATGGAAAATATTGTTAGGAATAGTAGTGGTGTTTTTTTGGATCATAACTAGATTCGGTTTTTTGAATTGGGGAGCACCTTGGTATTTCCATCCTGACGAACGAAATGTCGCGACTGCTGCCGCGCGGATTTACGATCAAGTTAATGATGGTGTCGCTGATGCATATAATCCACATTTTTTTGCATACGGAGGGCTTCCAATTTATATCATCTTTGGAATCACCTCTATCGTGACTCACTTCCGTGATCAAGCTGATCCTTTCGTGGTCGCCATTCTTGTAAGTAGGGCTATGAGTGCTATTTGGATGGTTTTAATTCCAATTATGACATGGAAGCTTGCTTTGTATTGGGGAAAAGGAGTGGCAAAATATAGTTTTTTGCTGAGTATCTTTTGTGTGGGATATATTCAGTTTGCGCGATTTGGAACTTTCGAGAGTTGGTTGACATTTAATTATCTATTGTTACTACATCTAGTAATTAAATTGTATTATAAATGGTCATTACGACTGTGGTTCGGAGTGTGCTTGATTGCTGGAATTGGTGTAGCAATTAAAATTCCTAGTTTATATTTATTGGGGTTAATTGGAATAATTTGGACATGGAAATTGTTTAAATTATTACGAAGCACGAGTTATTGGAGAACAAAATTTATTGTGTTGAGCAATATGGTAATGTTGGGAATAAGTGGATTATTAGTAGTTTATTGTGTATTTATAATAAGTAATCCCTATGCATTTAGTGAACGAATTGTCGACGATTTAAATGTAAATTTGCTTAGTTTCGTAATTAGAACTTTAGTGAAGTCTGTTAATTTTGTAACTCAGAATAATTTATTGAAATTGAGTAATTTGTCAGACCTATTCGGAAGTGAGTTTTTACATTCGATCAATATTGAAAGGTCTATCGCTATAGGGAAGATCGATGTTTTCTATACTCGTCATTTCAAAGATACGATTGGCGGTTTATATCATATTGAAATGATTTTGCCGTGGATAACCAGCATTCCAATGGTAATACTGTCCATTGGTGGAATAGTGTCTTTGACATGGTCAGCATTGAAGAAAAATACACCAAGTGCCCTACTATTGCTGTGGCTGATACTACAGTTAATTTTTATATTTCCACTTTACGTGAAGTGGACACGATATATGATCCCTGTTTTACCTGCGATTATAATCGCAGCAAGTGTTGCAATTAATCAGATACTTTGGTTTATTAATAATCTTTGGTCAGACAAAAAGGTTAAGAAAATTCTGATATACGGAACCATGTTTAGTTTGGGATGGCATCTGATGTATACATTAATGTTTAGTGTAACCCTCACACAGGAAGACACTCGGATTGAGGCGGCTGAATGGATGAGAAGATCTATAAATAAAAATGTAAATGTTTTATCTGAAGTTTATGATTTGGGGATTTTGCCATTTAATAATGTTGTACCTAGTTCTCAAATCACCTTATATAATTTTTATGACATGGATAATTCATCGTTGGAAAACATAAGATTACCTAATGAAATTGTTGATGGCTATGATGTGGTTGTGGTTTTATCTAGAAGAATTTGGAAAAATTCAATTGATAATAAAGAGTACTATCCTAGAGCTGCAAATTTTTACAGTGAGTTGTTAAATGGAAATTTAGGGTTTATAAAAGTACAGGAATTCAGCAACTATCCACGATTTGGACCTTTAATAATTAATGACGAAATTAATGCTGAAGAGACTTTTAGTGTATTTGACCATCCGCGAATTCAAATATGGGTTAATCATGATAAATATGACAAAATTATGATATGAGAAATAAAATTTGGTTTAACATCGGTTTATTGATAGTACTAATCACTGGTTGGGGTTTGCGCATATGGGGCATTAATTGGGATAGTGGTTATCATTTCCATCCTGACGAACGAAAAATTATTATGGTTGCAAATGAAATCAGATGGGTTAATCCAATTACAGATTGGGAAACGTTTAGTTCTATAGATTCGGGATTAAATCCGAAATTTTTTGCATATGGTAGTTTTCCTATTTACTTATTATCTTTTGCCTCTAATACTATCGGAAATGTGCTGGGTGATCGTGGGGTTGCGAGTTATGACGGGATGTTGATGGTGGGGAGATTGTTGTCGGCGATGTTCGATACATTGACTATATTAGTTGTGTTTTGGATTGGAAGAAAAATCAGGGATGAAAAATTAGGATTAATAAGTGCGTTTTTGTATGCAATTGCTGTTTTCCCAATTCAAACAAGTCATTTCTATGCTGTCGATACGTTGCTGAGTTTGTTAATGGCGAGCTTATTGTTTGTAATAATTTCGGTAAAAAAAATCTCGTATAAACAAATCATAATTGTTGGAGCATTGATTGGATTAGGGCTGGGAACAAAAGCTAGTGCAGTAATCGGACTTATATTCTGGTTATTGTGGTTAACAGCTCAAATAATATCTCCTGATAAATTGAATTTAAATAATAAAAGTAGTTATTGGAAAAGGATTGTGGTAGTTATTAAGTGGGGAACTTTGTCATTAATTATTGCGATCGGAGTATTAAGCATCGTCCAACCATATATGTGGTATGACAAGGTAGCTTTCTGGGGTGATCTGAGTAGCCAGTCGCGAATGAGATATGATGCTTGGACTTTCCCATATACGCGACAATATATTGGGACTAAGCCATATATCTATAATGTCGAACAGATTGTGCGATTTGGATTAGGGATTGGACAAACTGTTTTTGTTTTGTTGGGTATTGGGGGTTTAGTAAGCATATTGATTAAAAAAAATACAAAGCAATTTGATGTGAGGAGTTTGATATGGGGATGTATTTTGATGCTGGGGTTTGTGGTTCCATTCGGAATATATAGTGTTAAATTTATGCGATATCTATTGCCAATTTATCCTTGGCTGACAATTCTGGGTGGGGTAGGTATCATTTACGCGACAAATCTATTTACTAACGCTAAACGAAATTTCGTATATGTAGGACTGGGAATAATTATGGCGATGACGTTACTGTGGACATGGGGATTTATGAACATTTATAATGTAAAAAATACAAGGATTTCAGCCAGTATTTGGATAAATAGAAACTTGAAATCTGGTTCGACATTGGCAATAGAACACTGGGATGACGCAATCCCAGTTCCCCCTTGGGGAAGTCAATTCCAAGAAGTGACACTTGCGTTATATGAACCAGACAATGAAATGAAATGGCGATTAATTAGTCAACAACTGGCTCAAGCCGATGCGATTGTTATTGCAAGCAATAGGCTTTATGCGCCTTTGACGAGGTTGACTGATAAATATCCTGTAGCTAGCGAGTATTATAAAAAATTGTTTAATAATGAACTTGGTTTTAAACTCGAATTGAAAGACAGTAATTATCCTAGGATTGGTAATTATGAAATTGCTGATGACGAGGCAGATGAAAGTTTTCATGTTTACGATCATCCCAAGATTTTGGTTTATAAAAAGAAAGTTGGATATACAGCTGAACAATACTATGATTTAATTACAAATGGAAATTTGGAAATATGATTAATATTATAAATTGGTGGGCAACTTGGTGGTTACTCGGCATAGTATCTTTGCCTGTAACGATTCGATTATTCAAATCGTTGAATGATGAGGGTTATGCAGTGGCGCGGTTATTGGGTGTATTAGTAATTTCATATGTTGTGTGGTTGTTGGCTTCGATAAAAGTAATGCCTTTTTCGTTAGTCGGCGTTTGGTCTATCTTAATTATTTGGACTTTGATAAATGGCTATTTATATAAAATAAATCAGAAAGACGACATAGAAATTATTAAAATTTATTGGTGGAAGTGGATACGTATTGAAATGATTTTTGTTTTTTTTCTTGCGTTTTGGAGTTTAATCAGAAGTTTTTATCCTGATATTAATGGCTTGGAAAAATTTATGGATTATGGATTTATGAATTCTATATTACGGAGTGATTATTTTCCACCTCATGATATGTGGTATGCCGGTGGTTCAATAAACTATTATTACTACGGGCACTATGTTAGTGCCTTGGTTACAAAAATATCTCAGGTTCCTAGTCAAATTAGTTACAACTTGATGATTAGTACTATCTTAGCAAACGCTGCAATTGCTATTTATTCATTGGTTGGTAGCATCGTAGAATGGACTTGGGGAGATAAAAAAAATAGTAGTTTGATATGGGTTAAATTCGGTGGAACGTTAGCTGTATTTTTATTATTACTACGAGGAAATTTACATCTGGGTGCATATGAACTGGGTAAGATGCTAAGTAGCTGTGAAACACGAACTGACGGCACTATGACCAATTGTGTTTCCAAATATAGTGGTATTAACA
The DNA here is from genome assembly GCA_964561945.1 of uncultured Gammaproteobacteria bacterium. GTDB lineage: Bacteria > Patescibacteriota > Microgenomatia > CAYXHB01 > CAYXHB01 > CAYXHB01. The sequence continues at coordinate 87,848 of CAZLQM010000001.1, forward strand.
AAGGATGGTTCCCTGATGTTTCCAAACCATACTGGTATCCTGATGCTACTCGCTATATCCCCTACACTATCCATGAATTTCCTATATATAGCTTTGTGGTGGCTGATTTGCATGCCCATTTAATTAATTTGCCATTTGTACTTTTGTATCTATCGCTTTTGCTTCAATTGATTAAAGAATCGTATACGAAGCTTGGGAAATGGCTTGTGGCTGGGTGGATATTGGGAATTTTCTATATGACGAATGCATGGGATTGGCCAATTTATATGTTGCTTACCGGCATGTGTTTGTTATATTTGCAGTTTTCAAATATATTGAAATTCACTTCTAAACAATGGTTATGGATTCAAGGAACTGGATTAACTATATTTGCAGCGCTAGTCGGACTTTGGGGGATTGCTATTAAAACAACTCTTTTTTCTAGTGGCAATGATAACTTTGAATGGCCATTGATTATTGCAAGTCTAGTTTTGACAATTATCGGAGTTAGCGTGACTAAACAAATTAAAATCAAAGACTGGGCAAATGTGAAAGATGTTTTATATGGATTAGTTTTGCCTTGTCTGATTATATTGGGAATATCAATTTTGGTTGCCTTACCTTTTCATTTGAAATTCGAACAAATAGCTCAAGGAGTTGGGCTGGTAACAACAAGGTCAGAAATTTCTAAACTATTAACGCTTTGGGGGTGGGATTTATTTACGGGGTTGATACTTATTGGAATTATGGTGCTTAGTAAGCTCGGTAAAATTAAGCAGATTGATTTTAGCTTGGATGGAATAATGGTAGTTATTTGGTTACTAGGAATTATTTTAATAATAATTCCTGAATTTATATATGTTAAAGATATATATATTCAGGAATATCATCGAGCCAATACAATGTTTAAATTAGTTTATCAGTCTTGGACGTTGTTTTCGATTGTATCTGCTTATACAGTAATTAGACTTATACGATTAACTCTTGGGCGTGTTGGTAATATAATCCGTGTGCCATTAATTATGGTAATCATTCTAATGTTGTGGCAAATGGCGAGATATCCTGTAATTGCAATTAACTCTTATTATCCAATGTTTAATTCCATAACAGGTGAATTAAACATTGATAAAATGCACAATGGTTTGGATGGAGAATTATGGCTAAAAGATCAAAATGCTAATGAATATGCATTACTGAAAAGTCTAAAGAAAATTGAAGGCTCGCCTGTTATTCTGGAGGCACCGGGAGATAGTTATACAGAGTTTAATCGATTCTCTTCGTATACTGGACTGCCAACCGTTGAGGGCTGGCTGGTGCATGAATGGTTGTGGCGAGGAAGCTATGATGGCCCTGGGCGGAGAGCCAGCGAAGTGGAACATATTTATACTGCAGCAGATGAAAATTCGGAAAGATCAGTCTACGATGGACCGCCAATTCCTAATGTCAAAGAATTAATCAAGAAATATGGGATAAAATATATAATAATAGGAGAGAAAGAGCGTGATAAATATGGAAGAGTTGATGCAAGATTGAACGTAGACTTAATAAAAAGTTTGGCCGATGAGATTTTTGTTGCTGGAGATAGTAGATTATATAAAGTTAGGGAGTAATTAATGGTATGAGGAAAGCTGTTTAGTTTTTGAGCTTAATATAAAGTATAATATCCATAGTCTATGAAGTTTTTTGCTGTCTTAATTACTTTAATTGTTTTTTGGGGGTTAGTTCCATCTATTAATGACGTAAGTGCGTATACGGATTGGGATAGGCAGTATTTCCCTTCAATTGCAATGCACAATGAAATTGAAACTGAAAAATTTTTGATTGATTCGATGGATAAAAGAGCACTTGGCCCAATCCGTCCATGGAATGCGCTTTCGTGGGGAGTTCGCTATTCTTTGTCATCTGGTGTATCAATGCAAACATTAATATTAGTTTTACTCTTGCCTGTGCTTGGGACTCTAGTAACCTTTTATAGGTATATCTTGGGATTGCCAACTCTTGGAATGATCTTACCGCTGGCATTATCAGCTACTTTGCTTTCTACTGGATTAATTTGGGGAGCTGGTTTGATGATCGCTATATTGATAGCCTCAATAGGGGGTAACTATCTATTGAAACACGTAAGAATCATGTACTTTGCCAAGATGTCCATGTCCTTGTTATTAGTAAGTATTATGGTACTAGGAGTAATGACCCTGGGATCATTGGTTTATATTAATGATTCTAACCAATTAACCTTTCTACCCGTTCTTGTGCTAATAATTATTAGCGAGAAACTGACGGCCTTAGGATTAAATAAAACTCTTTCGGCTACTTTGTACATTAGTTTAATTAATTTGATAATTGCGATAAGTGGATTTTTTATCCTATCGTCTATTTCTATTCAAAGATTTGTATTGCTTTACCCTGAAGTAATACTGGCACTTATTCCTATCAATGTAATGTTGGGAAGATATTTTGGGCTAAGAATGACTGAGCTGTTTAGATTTAAACGACTTATCTCCAAATATGCCAGTAAGTGATCTAGTATTGGGAATGAATGCCCGAAATTATTTGTATATTCGGAAATATAATAGTCAGCTGGCGCACACAATAGCAGATAATAAATTGCTAACAAAGAAAGCATTATTAGATAGAGGTTTGCCAACATCCCCTGCGTTGGTAGTTTTTAAAAATCAAAAAATGGTCAAAGGATTTGACTGGAATCTATTGCCTAAGAAAGGATTTGCGATTAAACCTGCCAGAGGATATGGGGGAGAGGGAATTATAATATTTGCCTCTTGGGAAGGAACTTATGGGATGACTATTAATGGACAAAAATTAAGTATTAAAGACTTACAAACACATATCTTAGACATATTAGATGGAAAATATTCATTACAAAATATGCCTGACTGGGCGTATGTAGAAGATTTGATTAAAACTCATCCTTTTAATAAAAGATTAACTTCGTCTGGATTGCCCGATATTAGAGTTATCGTGTTTAACAAAATACCGATTATGGCGATGGTTAGAGTTCCTAATGAAAAATCACATGGAAAAGCAAATTTGATGCAAGGAGCCTTGGCGTTGGGGGTGGATCTGCGAACGGGGATAACTTTCTCCTCATTTACTAAGAAAGGCAGATATCCCAGATTTTTGCCAGGAACACGACTAAAGGCAAAGGGAATCAGAATTCCGGATTGGCATCAATTATTGCTCTATGCGAGCGAGGCAGCAGATGCATGTGAGCTAGGTCTTGCAGGGATTGATATGGTACTCGACGGTGAAAAGGGTCACATTATACTAGAAGTCAATGCTAGGCCAGGGCTGTCGATACAATTAGTTAATAGAGCATCTTTGCGCACGAGGTTAGAGAGAGTTGAGAATTTGAAACCAATGACAAGTGAAAGAGCTGTGGCATTGGCACAGTCATTATTTGCACAAGAGTTTGCAGACAAAATTGATTTATCGCCTAAAATATTAGGGATTAAAGAAGCTGTGATTTTGCGAGGGAAAACTGAGCAGGTGCAACTGGCGGACATAAATACAAGTATGGACAATTGCTTGATTGATAGAAAATTAGCAAGGAGATTGAAACTTGAGCTTCTTGATAAAGAGTTATTGGTGAAATCTCATAAGGGGGTGAAAAAATATAAGGCTGTTAGACTAAGATATGTATTAATGGGAAGGTTGTTCAAAGTGTTGGCTGGTGTAACGGACTTATCAAATAATGAAAACAAGATAATTCTGGGAACGGTTGGGATCAAAGGCTTTTTGGTTAATCCGGAGAAAAATATTTAATCATCGGATATCATAATTTATGAAAAACAATGT
>CAZLQM010000002.1:0-77589 GCA_964561945.1 uncultured Gammaproteobacteria bacterium
CACCCTCAAACTTGATCTTCCCAAATTTACCATCATCGGTGCCACCACCCAAACTGGACTAATCAGCGCACCTCTCCGAGATCGTTTCGGCGCCATTCACAAACTAGAATTTTACAAACCTCAAGAACTTACATCTATAATCACTCGTTCAGCCAAAGTTCTAGGATTTATAATCGAACCTCAAGCCTCCCTAACGATAGCTCAACGATCTCGTGGCACTCCACGCATCGCCAACAAACTCCTCAAGCGCACCAGAGATGTTGCCCAAGTAGCTCAAATCCCCACTATAACCCAAGAGATTGTTCTTGAAACTCTCGAATTATTTGAAATTGATGACTTAGGACTAGACAACAATGATCGCCAATTTCTAGAAATCATCGCCAAATTCTACCAAGGAGGACCCGTCGGCCTTGACACCCTAGCAGCCTCACTCTCCGAAGACAAACGCACACTAGAAGATGTGACCGAACCGTACCTCATGCAAATTGGTTTTATCAAACGCACTCCAAGAGGTCGGATGCTAACGCACCAAGCCTACAACCATCTTCACATTTCACCTCCACAAGAAACAACATCTAGACTCTTCGACTAAATTTCAAATAATACCAATTTCGCCATTGGCATGTTTTTAATATTCTTCACAAACACCAGCAACCGTCAGAATATTACCTTATTTGCAATATTATGAACTATATATTCAAATGTCGTAAAATATATGTATAATAAACTTATCCACATCTCTTCAACAATTTATTTACCGCAGTACTACTATTCACTTTATTGCATCAAAAACTATCTAAAAATATACAAACATATCTTAATATCATCTTAGACATCAAAATTCTCAATTCCTTATCTGCTTTATTATTTCCCTCCCGCACTCCTCAATCATTTTATTCCAAATAAGCTCGTCTTCTTGCCCTACACCAGACAACACCCAATTACTAATCACGTCCGAATCAGTTACTCCACTTGCCGGTCGACCAATACCCAGCCGATATCGCACCACCTTATCCCAATCAAACAATTTAACATCCATTATCGAAAGCACTCCATTATGACCCCCTGCTCCACCACCCGTTCGGAGCCTCATCTCACCTAACGGTAAATCTAAATCATCATGAATAATTATAATTTCCAAATCACCATCATTAATTTTGTAATAATTAACCAAACTCAACAGAGCCTCTCCACTCCGATTCATATACCAACCGGGCTTAAACAACCAAAATCTCCTCTCCCTATCTTTTGCCAACTCCCCACACTCACATCCACACTTTTGCCAATCTAAACCTAATTCCCTTGCGACCATTTCTACGGTCAAAAATCCTGCATTGTGTCTCGTATGAGTATATTTATTACCCACATTGCCTAAGCCCACTATTACTTTCATATAACTTATATTGTACATCCTATACAAACAATTACTTCTCCCTCACAATTTTCTAGATTCTCTGCCGTGCCCACCTACCTACAATTGGTAATTCCCAAACCTTTCCCTCACTGGTTCTAAGCACCAGTAATAACCAAATTACGAATCCTCCCAAAACAACAATCTGATTAAGCCTAGCCAAAATTACAGTCAAATAAAACAATACCACCACCACATCAAGCAATCCAAACAAGCTAATTGCCTGATAAGCATGGAACCTAACTCTTTTATCCTTCTCCAAATACAACATCACTCCACTCCAAACAAACCCCAACACTGGCACAATTCCCACCACATATATCCATGTCGACAATTTATTTACAGGCATTGCCAAACTTTGGCTCAAATCTTCATCCCGCTCTTTCCTTGCAACTTCTTCCATAGATACTATCTATACTGCCTCATATTACTGTTTAATTGCAAGTCATATCCGATTCATCATCTATTCAATCACCAAATTTCATTTGAGTTATAATAATTAACATCTTCATGACTCGCAAACCCAAAATCTTATTCTTAGAAATAGCTGCCGGCGGAGGTCACCTTAGCATCACCCAAGCTATTATTGAATCATTACACCACATCGCACCACAAGCCCAACCGATACGCCTAGATTTCAATCATACAATGTTTGGTAAAGGCTATGAATTAAGCGTACGAAATTATCCTAATGTTTACAATCTATTATTCAAAGCCACAAATTACCACCACATAAAAAAAATTATCTCCAAGACTAGCCAAGCCTTTACTTCTCGATACATCAACGAAGCCATTCTCCACCACAAGCCTCAAGTCATCGTCAGCAATACTATCTTTGGCATAACAGAAATTCCCCATCTCGTCCAAAAAACCAACAAACACATCCCGTTCCTCTTCTTTGTCCCAGATCCATTTACCCCTCATTCGATTTACTACCAACCACAAGCTGACCTTACGATGGTCAGTAGCTTAACAGCCTACCAACGAGGTCTCAAAAACGGGCTTTCTCCTGAAAAACTAGTCATCACAGGCCATCCCATTCGCGAAGCTTTTTTCAATTCCCCCAATAACATTAGCAAACTACGATCCCAACTAAACTTAAATCCCAATTTACCAACCTTTGTCCTTGGCGGATCAGGCGGTGGCATCGAAAAAACCCAAGAAATTCTCCAATTCTTACAAGACTTACATCCACCCGATTGCCAAATTATTGTTCTTTGTGGCAATCACACTTCCTTAGCCCAAGATATCCAGTCACAAGAATTTCCCTCATGGATGAAAATCCACACGATAGGACATATCCCTAATGTCGCGGATTATCTTCATGCATCTGACTTCATCGCCGCCAAAGCAGGTCCCAATATCATGCTAGAAAGCCTTTCAGCTGGCAAACCATTTATTGTCACCCATCACATCCACGGTCAAGAAAACGGCAACGTAGACTTCATACGCTCAACCCAATGTGGCTTCGTTGAAGAAAACCCCAAACATGCAGCCTCATTAATTGCCAACATTCTTCATAATCCTGCCATTCTCCAAAACGCCCAACCAGGAGTCGAATTTGTTCGCAACCAACATAGACCCGCAGCTAAAACTATCGCTTCTTACATCTCAAGGTACATTTAATTTTTTCTTCCAGCCGCACCGCGAATCATATTTAAAAGTATCTTAATTGCTTCTGCAACAAACAAAACTATCAACGCACACATCCACACCCAAAACCATTGTGACCAGCTCAAATCAAACGTCATCAACAAATCTTTTAAAGGACCAAACCATATCGATGCATACGTCAAAACCAAACCAATAATCACCGAAAATACCAAATACCAATTACCCCAAGGCTTTTCAATCCAAATTGGCTCTTCCAATGATCTGCAAGCAAACACATACATCAACGTCCCCAAACTTATAATCAGAAACACTCCAGTTCGTGCCAAATCAATTCCCAATGGCAACCACCACCAGTAAGTAAATAACGATAACCCGCCAGTCAAAAACGACATGACTCCAATCATCACAAACATCCGCACATCCAACAACGGCAACTTCGAATCAATCGGTTTGCGTTTCAAAACGTTTTTATCCTTAGGATCAATCGTTAGTGCCATATATGGCAACCCATCCGTCACCAAGTTTATCCATAATATCTGAATCGCACTCAAAGCCAAACTCCAACCAAATATCAAACTACCCAAAATAACCAAAACTTCCGAAAATGCCATCCCCAACAAGAAAATTATCACCTTGCGAATATTGTCATAAATCCCTCTCCCCTCTTCAATCGCCGCCACAATTGTCGCAAAATTAGAATCCAACAACACAATATCAGCCGCATCTTTAGCCAAATCTGTCGCTTCACCCACCACCATTCCAATATCAGCCGCAGCCAATGCAGGCGCATCATTAACTCCATCTCCCATCATCCCCACAACCGCTCCTTTCTTCTGCAAAGCCTTAACTATCATAAGCTTCTGCGCAGGTCTAGTTCTTGCAAATAACATAGTACTAGTGACTTTCCGTCCCAATTCCGCCTCACTCATCTTCTCTATCTCCCAACCTTCCAACACCTCTCTATCTTTTGGATGTAACCCCATGCTTTTCATCACCGCCAAAGCTGTCTCACGATAATCCCCCGTAATTACCATTACCTTCACGCCTGCCAATCTTGCAATACTCAAAGCCTCCCTAACCCCCTTACGAACCGGATCTCTAAACGCCATCAACCCTACCCAATCAAGGATTACTTTCTCATCTTTACGCAAACCCTCCATTACGGCCTGCGCATCTTTAATTTTATTAAATTTCTTATGCAAAAACCCCAAAACTCTCTTGCCCTCTTGAGCCAAAATACTAAGTTTCTGTTCCCATTCATGGACATTATTTTTATTTAAAAAAGACATCGACAATAACAAATCTGGAGCCCCCACCACCATAACTTCATTTTTATATCTCACTGCCAATAATCTTTTCTCTGTAGAAAACGCAATTGAATCATCCCGTTTCGATTCATTAATCAACAATTCAGGCTCAGTCAAATTTAATTTAAATTTATCCATTACGGTCGCTTTGAAAAATTGCCTCGCCCACTCTACCCGTGCCACCTCAGTCGCATCTCTCATATCATTTGCCAACAAAGCCAATCGGTACCCCAAAGCTACATTCACAAAATCCACATCACACACACTCATCTTCCCTTCAGTCAATGTCCCCGTTTTATCAACGCACACATGAGTTACACTCCCCAAAGTCTCAGCAGCCACTAGCTTTCGGACTAAAGCTTTACGTTTAAACATTCTCTGAGCCCCAACCGCCAAGATTACCGTCAAAGCGATCACCAATCCCTCAGGTGCAGCACTCACTACTAACGCCACTGCTACAGTAAACATCACCTTCCACTCCAAACCTGACATCCATCCCCACACAAACACCACCAAAGCCACCACCACCACCGCGATACTTATATACATTGCCAATACCCCAATTCTCTTCTCAAGCGGAGTCTTAACCTCATCTTCTTCCAAACTTCCAGCTATCGAACCCATCTCAGTATTTCCACCTATATTACTAACAATCATCTTACCCAGTCCTCCACTAATTAAAGTCCCCATAAATACCGACGACTCATTATCAGGTTCATCTTTTTGAATAACATTCTTACTCACTGGCAAGCTCTCTCCCGTTAATATGGCTTCATTTACCATTAAATCTATCGTCTCAACTAAGACACCATCTGCAGGCACGCGTTCTCCTTCACTCAGCATAACCACATCTCCCACGACCAATTCCTTTGCATCTATCATCTTCTTCTTTCCATCGCGAATCACCCAAGCTCGCACCGATATCAAAGATCGTAGCGCCTCCAAAGACTTCACCGCCTTCCGCTCTTGCACAAATCCCAATACCACATTTATCAACACAGCTACCCCAATCAAAACCGCATCGCTCCAATCCTTAATAATCAAAGTCAATCCTACTGCCCCCAACAATACCAAAACCAAAGGACTAGTAAACTGCCTCATCAATAACTCTCCATCTGTATCCCTCTTCCTCCTCACAATTTGATTCAAACCACCCTTCAATGCCAACCGTTCGACCTCCCCTTGACTTAATCCATTCTTAATTAATTTTTGATCAATCATCCCCCATTTTAACCACACAAACAGCCCCCCCTCATAGCCCCAATTAACCTTTCTGCATCTTATACAACTCCCACAATTCCTCCATCGACGTTATCTGCTCTGCTCCCTTATCATCTCTAATCTTTATAACCCTTGGAAATCTCAAAGCCATCTTAGCACTATGTAATGGCGACTTAGTCAAATTATCACCTGCCACCTCGACCACCATCTCAGGCCTCACCCAAACATCGGGAACCAACGCATCAGGCACTTCGTATAAATCATCTTTACCATCAACCGCCAACTCATCCAATCGTTTCCTTATAACCTTCAACTGATCATCACTCAACTTAGAACCCACCTTTGTAACCGTCCAATAACGATCTTCTTGGTTAACATTTTCAAACAAAGATCCATTTAATTCATCAACATCCATCACCCATTTACCTCTTACTCCCAATAACAAAGACCCAATCCCAAACTTCCCTCTTCGACCTTCACCTCGATAATATCCCATTACCACACAATCGACTGTATCTGGCAATTTCGCATCAGCGCTCTCTACTTCCTTCATCTTAACCCAATAACCTTTTTTCCGCCCAGGCACATATGGTGAATTAACTTGTTTAATCACAGCCCCTTCATATCCTTGTTCCAAATATTTATTATGCAAATCTCGCAACTTTCCCGCATCACGAGATCTAACTACAGGCGTAACTTCCAATAAATCATTATTAATAATTACCTCCTCCAATATCTCCCGTCTCCTCTCCAATGACCAATCATGAATATCTCCATTTGCTCCAAATTCTTTTGCTTTCTTTCCTCGAGCATATAACAAATCAAACACCATAAACTTTAATGGCACACTCTCCAACTGTGCCTTAATTCCATGTTTACGCTTACGCGTCATCGTCACTTGAAAAGTCGTCCAATCCCCACTTACAGGATCAATCCCCATCGCCTCACAATCAAATATCGCCTCATCCAAATCCACCCACTCCCCTATTCTATCAAGCTCAGGAAACATATATGTGCTTTCCTCCAAATTACGACTAAAAGTCACAATCTCACTCTTATCCTTGTTTCTTCTAAAATGGATCTGAACTCTATTCCCATCAAACTTAGGCTCACACATCACCTCACCCAACTTCACAATCACCTCATCAAATGTCGCAACTCTTGTACATAACGCCATTACTATCGGTACACCAATTTTCGCCTCTGCTTTTTCCATATTGCCCCTAACATTCTCCAACCATACTAATTTGTTCTTATCTCGCACTTCCAAAACATTCCTTGCCAACATTCCTACATCAGCAGCAATATTATAACTATTTTCAAACAAATCATGTAAACTCTTATCTCCACATATTAACCAACTAAAACTATCCAACACAGTCATCTCTCCCACGCCCAGCCTTAACTTGCCTAACACAATCCTAATCAAATACTTAGCACTCACACTATTAGCTCTTGATAAAATACTTGCCAATTGATCTATCTTCTTATCTTGACTTCCCTCGCCTCTCAAATCTGCCAACTTAAATAATTCCACATATATCTCATTTATATTCTCACTCAATTCACGTCCCCCTACTTTCAACTCTCCAATCACTAATCCCAAGTCTCCCAAATTTTTAAACTTGTCAGCCACAAATTCAACTGAAATCCCATAAGCCTTACCCATCACTCGCATTACCATTTTCTCAGCCATATTAAATTCTAACGATCGATAAGATGGCCCCAAATTCCCAAATAACAAATAAGTTGCCTTGTCTGCTTCTTCACTTGCCAATTCTCCATACATCCGTGCCAAAATATCAAGCATCGCTAACCGCGAACTGATCTTTTCTAATTCTTCAAAATATCCAAACAACTTCACTGCCAACATATCAACATCATACCAGTAACGCTATATTTTTAAACCCTCTCCCAAATACTAAACCAAGACATACTTAGCTGCTTTTGTACTACCTTTCTTCTTCACCAACCTTTTATCTATCAAATCTCGCAAATCTCGTAACAACGTATCATCACTCACGTACGACAACACTTCCCTTGCTTCTCTCATTGTCATAGCTTCATGATCTTTAAGATATGTCACCAACGCAATTTGTCGCTCAGATAGAGCAATTTGTTTACCCACCTTATTTTTTAATTTTATATCCAAAGATAAATTTCGCACTTTATCCCTAATCAAAGTTAATTCAATCGCCAAAACTCGAGTAAAGTACTCAAGCCACACAGTCAAATCTCGATCCTCCAAATTAACTGATTGGCTAGTCACCTCCCCCAACACATCATAATAAGTCATCACTTCCCGATCAAAATGTTCCTCCAAAGAAAACAACTTCTTGATATCATAACCTTCTGCCATCATCACCAGCATTGCCATTGCCCTCGCTGTTCTTCCATTTCCTTCAACGAAAGGATGGATTGCAGCCATTACATAATGTGTTACGCCAGCGCGCAAAACACTATGCACTTCACGCGACTTTTCATCATTGAGCCATCTAATAAACGCCTCCATCAAAAACGGCACCTGCGCAGGCTTAGGCGCCACAAAAGCTTGCACTCCAGACCGCACACTTCTTACCACCACAGACACATCTCGATACTCTCCCACTCCTTCATCAATTAAACCTTGTACTGTCAAAGACTGAATCTTTTTGACAATTTCCTCCGTATAAACAAACATTTCCCCATTATTTATAGCACCATACGCTTCTCCCAAGGCCTCCAAGTAAACCATTACATCCCGATAATTAAGAATTTCACGAATATCACGATCTCTTGCCACCACTTCCTTTCCTTCAAGTACCTCTCGTGCCTGCTCATAACTTAACTGGTTACCTTCAATCGCAGTTCCATAGTGTACAGTTCTCAATGTAGCCTCAGCCGCAAATTGTTTCTCCCACGCTGGAACAATCGGAGCGCTCACAATTACTTCTCGACACGCATCGATTATCCCAACATTCTTAAGTATTTGATTTGAAATTACAAACCTAGGAAAATACATATCACTATTTTCATCCTACTATCAAATTCCCAAACATTCAATCTCCGCTCTTTCTCCGCAAGCTATACCTTATTCACTCCCGTTACAATCGTTTGTTGCAACTCCATTGCCTTCATGACAATCTTTTGGTGTTTCTCATCCAACTCACTTAACACATCATCTAATAACAATATCGGCCTCCGTCCATTTCGTAAAGTCAAAAACTCAAGCTCTCCTAACTTCAACCCCAGAGCTCCCATTCTCTGTTGTCCTCGCGACCCAAAGTTTCGCAAACTTTGACGTTCATCTCCAAACACATAAACAATATTCAAATCATCTCTCTGAGGTCCTATCAACGTAACCCCAGCTTCAATCTCAGCGTACTGATACTTAATCAATCGCTCTTTAGACATAACGCTATGATCATATTTTAACTTCAAATTTCCAAAATTCTCATGACTTTCAAAATAAACGTTCAAATAATCCACCAACTCCTGCCTAACTTGATGGATGTACTCTCCTCTACTCAATAGTATTTCATCATAATACGCAAACGCTTGCCGACCTGTCTTCCCCAACGCCAACAACTCCAACAACTTATTCCTTCGCTTAAGGGCTTGCTCATACTCTCGCACAAAACGTCCATACGTAACATCGCTCTGACTCAAAATTACATCCATATATCGACGTCGCCTCCCACTTCCTCCACTAATCAAACTCAAATCCTCTGGCCCAAACCATACACTCATCATTTTCCCCACATAATTACGTAACAATCTACCCACTCCATTTACTTTATAACTCTTACCGCTCATCTTCTTTCCCCCCGCTCCTACTTTCCAAATATTTACTTCTAACTCGTCTTCTTTTCCATCACTTAAAAATCTCCCCCTCACACGAGCCACATCACTCTTCCATTTCACCATGTCATCCTGTCTTATTACTCGATAACTCTTGCCTTGACTCAAACACAAGATTGCCTCCAACAAATTAGTCTTTCCACTCCCGTTAACTCCTGTTATCCAATTAATTCCCGGCTCAAAATAACGCTTCTCTCGTCCGTAATTACGAAAATTATTCAATTCTATTTCAATCAAAACTTCATTCATAACTCTCCCATTTTATATCAGATATAATAACAGCCATGACACTAACTCTCGAACAACAAGAAGAATACCTCCAACAAGCTCGCAAGGAAGACGGTATGCACACCGTCCCAGATAACGATTATCTCAACTTCGACCCCGAAGAACCCATTATCGCCCAAGCAAACATCACCGGCCGTCGCCAAGTCAGACAATCTTTGTCAATAAAAGGACCTACCCCAATCAATCCCATCACTCGCAAAGATGCTATCTTTAGCATTAACGAAGCAACTCAAGAAACAAAACTATTCCCCACCCAAGATAAACCATCTCTTACCCAAGACCTTCCTTATCTTTCCATCACCCAAGCCAAACGATCAATCCAAACCAATCGAGTTGGAGACAACTTCGAACCTGATGATCAGACTACTCTAAAATCTCACCGCCCGCACAAAACCATCGGCTACACCCGACACTCTCGCCTCACTCCCAAACAAAATCGCAAGTCCTAACGCTGACAAATAGGACAATAAAACGTTCCTCTTCCGCCAATCATTGTTTTCTTAATTTTCCCACTACAGCCAACTCGTAGACACCTCTCTCCCTCTCGCTGATACACTCGAAAATGATCTTGATATGTTCCTCCAAGTCCATCCAAATTGACATACTTTTTATCCATCGCGGTTGCTCCACCATACATTATTCCCTCATCCAAAACCTTAATCACGCATGCACGTAAACTCTTAGCTTCTTTTGCATTTAACGACTTAGCGCTCCTTCTAGGATCAATCCCCGCCTCCCACAACGCATCATTTGCATAAATATTTCCCACTCCCGCCATCTTATCTTGATCCATTAATCGCACCTTTATACTCTTCGACGAGTTCAAAATTTTCCTAAATTCATCATCACTCATCCCCCAAGGTTCCTTACCCAATCGCAAAAAAAATTTTTCATTATCAACTTCTTCCCATCTCACAAGCTTCACCCACCCAAATAATCTTTGATCATTAAAAAAAAGCTTGCTCAAATCCTCAAATTCCCAAACTACTCTAGTGTGACTTGATGGCAAATTAGATACAAAATCCTTGGTCGGATGACCACCAACCACTCGATCTTTTCCTCCACTTGATTCATAAATTAACTGACCCGTCATTTTCAAATGAATCAACAATCCATACTCAACCACCCCACCCCCAATTTCAATTACCAATGCCTTGCCTCTCCTTACAACTCCCAAAATTCTTTTTCCAAACATTAACTTACTATTTCCACTAAAGGTTTTATTACTTAAAACATTTACCCCGACAATCTCCTGATTAACCAAAACTTTTTCTAACTGTCGTCTTATTGTTTCCACCTCAGGCAATTCAGGCATGCCCAAATACTAACACACACTCCTCTTCTTTACATATCTCGCAAACCCTTATCTATCACTTCTAATATTTCCTCCTCAAATTTTTCTTTGGCAAATTTCTTTGCTTGACCATAACAATCACTTCGCTTGATCTTTATTTTCCCAAATTTTTCAATCGCACCCACCAAACCCTCCATCGAATATTCCTCAAACAAAACCCCCGTCTTTCCATCTATCACAGTCTCTTTATAACCTCCACCTTTATAAGCTACGACTCCCGTACCACTCGCCATTGCCTCTACTACTGTCATTCCAAAATCCTCATCTTGCGCCAACGCCAAAAAGGCCCTCGCCTCCCCATATAGTTTAACCAATTCCTCATCGCTAACCCTACCCAACCACTCAACTCCATCACCATTCTCTCTCCCTTGCCACTCACGTCCCACAGATTCCCCCACAATTTTAAGATCAAATCCCATCTTTCTCTGTGCTTCCAAAGCCAACTCCAGACCCTTAGTTCCCACTAATCTCGCCACGATCAAATAGTAATTCTTTTTTTTCAAATCAGAAGACATTTTATACAACTTCTCAACTTCTACAGGCGGGTAAATTACTTGTGCATCTCGCCTATAAAACTTACTTATTCTGCGCTTAACTTCTTTGGAGTTCGCCACTAAAATATCAGGTCTTTGCGCCGCCCAATAATCATATTTACGCAGTCTTCCAATCAACATCTCTCCATACAGTCTAACTAACCCTGAGCGACGCCAATCACTTGGCGTATTATATCCATACAAAAATCTCGGCGGTGTATGACAATAACACACATGCAAAGTCCTAGCACTAGTTATAATTCCCTTAGTTATATACCCTGAAGCACTACTAATCACCAAATCATAATCAGAAAAATCAAAACTCTCCCAAATATTAGGAATCAAAAATCTTAGCGGGCTATGCATATTTTTGTGTTTAATTAACCACGCATGCTTCCATTGAATAATTTCGCGATCTTGAAATTCTTCCGCTGCACTCGAACCTTGCTTCACAAATGCCGTATAAATCGGGGCTTCGGGAAACATATCAGCCAAAACTCGCAACACCCTCTCAGCTCCACCAAACTCTTTAATATAATCATGTACCAATGCAACTCTCAACTTTTTATTTATCATTCTGACCTAAATTGTAGCACGCCAAGACTTAACGCAACCCCATTTTATTTGCCCATTTTTGTAAACCTTCACGTCCAAT
Source organism: uncultured Gammaproteobacteria bacterium (assembly GCA_964561945.1). Lineage (GTDB taxonomy): Bacteria > Patescibacteriota > Microgenomatia > CAYXHB01 > CAYXHB01 > CAYXHB01. Next base: position 12,224 of record CAZLQM010000002.1, read on the forward strand.
CTGCACATACCGCACCTCTGGAAATCTTTCCATTACCGCAAGCTGCTTTGCCTTATCTGGACACGGCGACAACTTATCTTCACCTGTATATGTTGGCAATCTTTTGCTAGAAGTACCTGTTACCTCAATAAATGCCCAATGTGCATCGGTTCTTCGAGGATTTCTCACCGCAAAATCAGGCACACATCCATATTCCTTTTCATTTCCACCGACAATTGGATGAACCAAACTAGCACGAAATTGACAAGTAACCCTAGAAACTTCCAACCCTCTCGCCATCAAGTATTTAGCACACATCTTCTCTGCATAATTAACTCTCCTTAAATTCTCAATTTCGTTTTCACCAAGCACTCGTGGATTAAAAGGCAAATCTTTTATAAACACCTTCCCTTAGTGTATAAAAGTAAGTTACTTCCAAATCAATTCTGTATTTTTACCACTAATTATTAGATAATTATTACCCCTCAAAAAGTCCAATCTGATCCGTCTTTAATTCGTCTAGAACTTTCACTTCAATTAATTGATTTGCCAAACTTTTAAGACCAAAATTTCTCAAAACTTCCGAATAACTTCCTAAGTTCTGATTAATCATTGCCTTTCTCCATTCAATCTCAATCTCAACATCTTTTTTTATCGTCGCCAATGTATACGACAAATCCCCACCTTCTCGTCCTTTTTCCAATTTAGAAACCAAATTCTCAGGCAACTCTTTCAAATGATTCCAAATATCAAAATACTTGTCGTACTTAGCCAACAAATCAATTGCCGTCTTGGGTCCAATTCCATAGACTCCAGGATAATTATCACTTCCATCCCCTACCAATGCCTTATAATCAACTACCTGATCTGACCTAATCCCCAATCGCTCCCTTACCCGATCCTGATCAACTACTTCAGTTTCGCTCATACCTCTAACAGGCATATACAAACTCACCTTGTCATTCACCAATTGCATCAAGTCTTTATCTCCTGTCACCACCACTACACTTTCAAATTGGTTACTTTCCACAGCTCTTACGCACAAAGTCCCAATCACATCATCCGCCTCAAACCCAGCCTTATCCAAAACCACCATTTTCATTGCAGCCAACAACTCTCTTATCTTACCAAACTGCTCAATTAATTTCTCATCACTTGCAGGCCGGTTGGCTTGATAACCGATAAATAATTCCTTACGAAATGTCGGTTCAGGTCGATCCAAGGCCACCACTACGTGAGTTGGCTCCAAATCTTGTATTGCCCTGACTAACATTCTTGCCACGCCATACACCGCCCCAATCTGATTACCTTGTGCATCACTCAACTCAGGCATTGCATGATACGCTCGATGAATCAAAGCACTCCCATCCACCAACAATAACTTATTCTTATTTGCCATCACTCAATTGTACCAAAGATCTATTGCTCAACCTTAGGCCTCTCCTCCCCAATCAAAGTTGCAAACTCCTCGCCCTCCAAAGTCTCAATTTCTAACAACTTATTCGCTATCAAATCTAACTTGTCTCGTTTATCCTTCAAAACAGCCACCGCTCGCTGATACGCCTTATCCAAAGACTTACCGACTTCCACATCTATCTTAGCCAACATTTCATCTGACACTGCTCCACGCTCCAACATCCCCTCATTTGGTCTTCCATAATACACTGGCCCCAACTTACTCATTCCAAACATCATCACCATATTTCGAGCCACCATTGTAGCTCTCTGCAAATCACTCACAGCTCCACCAGTAAACTCGCTAAACACTACCTCTTCAGCAGCTCTTCCACCCAACATCATCGCCATCGTATCTTCAAGTTGTGATTGAGTTTCATGCACACGATCACGCTCGGGATTAACCATCGTATACCCCAAAGCAATTCCTCGAGACACAATACTTATCCTGTGCACAGGATCAACGTGAGGCATATAAAAACTTACCAAAGCATGACCTGCTTCATGATATGCAGTCATTTTCTTCTCAAAATCAGTCTGCAATCGCCTCTTTTCTGGGCCCATCTTTACCTTAGTTGCAGCTTCTTCAATATCAGCAGGTGTAATTTCCTTCCGATCATTTTTAGCAGCTTGAATCGCAGCTTCATTCAACATGTTCTCAATATCAGCACCCGAAAACCCTACTGTTTGTCTTGCCACCCTAGTCCAATCTACATTACTCGCAAAAGGCTTACCTTTAGAATGAATTCCCAAAATATGTTTCCGACCGTCAACATCAGGTAATTCCAAATTCACTCTTCGATCAAATCGTCCAGGACGCAACAGCGCACTATCCAATAGATCTCCCCTATTAGTAGCTGCCAACACAATCACATTATCATTGGGTGTAAATCCATCCATCTCAACTAGTATCTGATTCAGAGTTTGCTCTCTTTCATCATGGGCTCCGCTTGCAAACCCGCTACCTCTTTGTCTACCAATTGCATCAATTTCATCAATAAAAATAATTGCCGGAGCGTTCTTCTTAGCCGTCAAAAACAAATCCCTTACCCTACTTGCACCCACGCCCACTAACATTTCCATAAACTCAGAACCTGCCATCGAATAAAACGGCACACCCGCTTCCCCTGCCACAGCTCGAGCCAAAAGTGTCTTACCCACACCGCTTGGTCCGACTAACAACACACCCTTTGGGGTTCTTGCTCCAACCGCTTTGTATTTAGCTGGGTTTTTCAAAAAATCTACTACTTCCTCCAACTCATTTTTAGCTTCATCCACGCCCGCCACATCTACAAACTTCACACTCTGTTTACCTTTATCAAACAGTTTGGCTTTACTCTGACCAAAGCTAAACACAGAGTCTTGAGCTCCACGGGCTTGTCTAAACAAAAATAACAACAAGATCGCCATTCCTACAATCGGTAACAACGAAAACAACAAATCACTCCAAATTTTAGACATCGAAGCATCTTTAATCTTGATCTGTGACGCCAATGGATCAATATCTGCATTCTTCAAGATCTCTGTCACATTAGCAGTTCCTTCCTTACGCGCAACTCGTACATTTCCATCCTTATACGTCAAATTTAATAACTCACCATCCACCAAAACTTCCTCTACATTCCCCTCCTTAATGGCTCGCAAGGCCTCCGTCAAGGTTATTTCTTTATCTGCTGTTGGTTGTCTTACCAAACTCGCCAAAATTGGAAATCCAACCAAAAGCACCAACAACCACACCAAAATACTTCGCAAATTGAACTTCATTTGCATCTTAACTTGTTTTTTAGAACTATTCTTAGCCATAACTAGCTTTTATATAATATCACGCAAACACAATCAACCCTTTCCCAAATTTAACCCTCAATTAATTTCAGTTCCGCCCCATTCAATCACACTAAATCCAACGCGATCAAAAGGCTCCAATCTCTGCTCCTCAACATTAATCGGAACATTAAGTTGCTTTAAAACCATAAACACTCTCAATACAGAATCCGGTTCCGGAGTTATTTCTAAAACTGCTTTGTCATCATATTCTTTCTTAGTCGCAAATCGTACGAAATTATATGAATTATCTTTCATCTTCGGCAACCAATACACAATAAATTCATTATATTCTCGAGGAGTTAAACCCAAATACTCTAACTTATCCTGCAAAAAACTCGCGCTATCTTCGCCTCTAACCACAAATCCTTCATTCATATCATATTTTCGTTCACCTTCCCCTTCCCAATACAAATAACTATATTCTCGATTATCAGCTAAATTAATTAACCTTCCATCTGGAAAAGCCTTTACTCTCCATCCCTCATTATATTCAGGGTAAGTTACACTTAACTCCCCATCCAGTTTTAATTTTATTTGCACCTCTTGCTCTTGAATTGGATACAAATAAATTACTGGCTTCTCTGATGCAGGTCGTTCATTAAAATTCCAAGATCCATCTATAACATCACTTTCCTCATTAACAATTACCATCGGATCCATAACTTCTTCATCTTCAAAAGAATCTTTCTCAAAAAATATTCCTGCCTTTCCAAGCATCCTACCAGACACAACTAAACCCAAAATTATTACTCCTAACATCAAAATCTTAACTATTAACAAATACTTACGCTCTTTCACACCCACGAATCTCTTCATACTAATTAATAATATACACCAATTCACCTCACCAACGCACCCATTGCTACTTCTTCAGGCACCTCCCACAGGATCGCTCTATCTTCATCATCAAAGGCCATGATCATTCCGCAGCTTTCCTCACCCATCATCTGCCTTGGCTTCAGGTTATACACAAATCCAAATTTTTTATTTATCAAATCCTCAGGGCTATACCACTTCCGAATCCCACTAAAAATGGTCCTAACTTCATCTTCACCAAATCTGACTCTTAATCGAATTAATTTATCACTCTTCTCCACAATAATTGCCTCCTCAACCAATCCTGCGCGTATTTCTATTTTGGCAAAATCATCAATTATTATTTCTTCCATATCCAGAATTTTAACATCTAATCCTATTATTCCCCACTCAAATCTCTTGCCAATCTCATCTCTTTCATTCGCAGACAAATCTCATTAACTTCTAATCTTCCTAAACACTCTTCAATTAATTGATTTGCAAACACATCTCTTCTCAACTCACTTGCATAATAATTATAGTCATCTTTATGCCTGGCCAGTTCCTTCCTCAAACCAGCAGATTCCACAAACACAGGATCACTCGCACTACCTACACTATAATTTTGAATATAAACCCGCCCATCATCATATCTAAATTTTACAAATCTTTCATTCTCCACATCCCCCTTACCTGCTCTTAACGCCACCTCAATTATTTGTCCATTAATTATTAACTCCAACTTAGCACTCACACCAAACCCCTTCCCAAAAGATTTATCAACATGAGACAAATCTGAAGCTTCGATCAATTTCCAAGCTACACTCCCTCTGGTCCTTGCCCATGTTGAACCTATATCCAACAAGTGAAACCCCAAATCTAACTCAGGCCCAACCTCCAAGTATGGATGACTTCCTTGTTTCCAAATCCGATCAATTACATACTGATAATACTCACTTCCCTCAATCAGGCTCATCTCAATTGATATAGGCAACTTACCTTGAGGTAACTGCTCATACAATATGTCTGCTCTTCCATTGGCGTATTTCCCAGCCAAATGAAACTTAATTAATCCATCATCCATAACAAACTTTTTATACTTTTCCAAATCTTGTGAGTTATCAGCATAAGGTTTTTCTACAAAAATCCGCATAGATAACTTTTTCTCTACTAAAGCCTCAATTATCCCTAATCTATCCCGAGGCGGAATTACCAACGCTATTTCAATGTTCTCACTTTTAACCCATTTGCAAATCACATCCACCGTCTGAGCCACCCCACTTGTTCGCTCATAATCCCAATTTCCATTACCTAGCTCTTCTAATACTTCATCTTTGGGTTCCAATCCCAAAATCCTCACAATCCGCACCAATCCTTCACGATTTGCCCTGGTCCAATATTTACCAACCACCTGCCCCGCTCCTACCAATATAAAACTCAATGGCTCAAATTCAACCTTATCATCACCATACATATATCTTCATTATCAATGATTATGATTCATCAAGATAAAACTTAGTATCTCCCCTTGCATCAATCACATTATTAACTTCCAAATAACCCTGCGTGCTCGACTCAACTCCACATACAAATATTTCCGTCCTCTTAATCATCTCACCTGCACGTCTATCGACTACAAAACCCCAAGGACCATTTCGATAATCTGTCATTGAGCCCTCATCTTTAGCAGATAAATTCCAGACCTCTCCATCCCAGGGTTGGCGTACTACAACCTCAAAATTCGCATCAATACCACCCAATAATCGCGTTATAAAACCCGATTCCGGACTACTTCTAAACTTAGCCATACCTTGGTTGCGGGGCCGGGAGTCGAACCCGGCCTGAGAGATTATGAGCCTCTCGTGCAGCCGTACACTACCCCGCATGCAACGCAAATTGTAACACATGCTCTTCCTTACAGACTACAGCTTTGCTAGAATATCCCCAACACGGCTACGTAGCTCAGGGGCAGAGCGGACGTTTCATAAGCGTCATGTCGGAAGTTCGAATCTTCCCGTAGCCACAACACTACTCCTGATCCTCCACCACCTTGGGCACATTCTCAGGCATAATCAACACTGTTTCGCCTTCTTTAACCATATTCAGCGTATCTCTAGCTTGTTCCTCAATAAACTTATCAGTCTTGGCTTTTTCTACTTCCTTTTGCAATTTTACCCGTTCTCGACCCTCAGCTTTTACTCCCAACTCTAATGCCTCAAGTGAATCATTAGCTTTTTTTTGAACCTCGATATTTCGCACCAGTAAAACTATAAGATAAATAAAAATCCCCAAAACTAATCCCAATTTAATTAATTTTCTCTTCATAAACAAATTTTAACTAACATTATTATTACACATCACTTCCAATCAAATATATAAATTTTTATTCCAAATCATACATCTTGAATATGCATAAACACTACTATATAAATAAATATCTTTTCATATAACTAATTTAATCCAATAAATTCTAACTTCAACTCATACTATTAAACTCAAAATCATTTTAGTACTAACCAACCCTTGCAAAATATTATAAGACTCTATATAATCGGCAATTGCTTCACAAATAAGCAAACAACTCATTAAAACTATGGATAAAAAAACCCAAAAACAACCCCAAGAATCTCTCCTTGAGCTTCAACAGGCCCACAAAGAATTCGTCAAACATCTCCAAGGACTTAATCGATCCACCTCTACTGTGCTTGCCTACGGCAAAGACATTGATCAACTAATCGAATTTGTCCTCAAAGAACACCAAATCAACCAAGCTGATAAAATCGAACCCCAACATCTCAATGCCTTCAAAGATTTTCTCAATAGCACCGGATACACAGCCAAAAGTATCTCACGAAAAATTAATTCTATTAAAACTTTTTTCCGCTATCTCAAACAACAAACAGGCCTAGCTCTAAACCCCGCCGAAAACGTCAAACACCCCAAATACGAAACCAAAGCTCCTCGCATCCTCACCCAACTAGAATATCGAGCCCTTAGAGATGCGGCTCGTGGCGACATCCGTACCGCAGCCATCATCGAAATCTTGCTTCAAACAGGTATTCGCATCGGAGAGCTTTCACTCCTCAAACTCCAGCACTTACACAAAGATCAGCTTGAAGTTCCACCTTACGAATCTCAACCAGGTCGAACTGTTCCCCTAAATCAAGCAGCTCAAACTGCAATCGAAAATTGGCTCCAGATTCGTCCCAATGGTAAACCTAACGACTATCTATTCGTCACCAAAAACAATCGTGCTCTCTTGGTTCGCAACATCCGCACTTCAATTAATCGATACTTCAGACTAGCAGGCATCAAGGACGCCAAAGTCAACGACCTCCGCCACACTTGGATTGCAACTCACCTTGCCAACGGAGCTTCCCTCGTCTATATCTCCAGCCTTGCAGGCCACAAACGCCTTTCCACCACCGAAAAATACCTAAACTTCATCAAAGACAAATTCTCCTCCGCTTCTCACAAACTCCGCGAACTATAAAATATGGGAGGCAAAGACCATCGCCCCATTGCTTTTGAAATAGCTCGAGATATTTTAATCGAAACAAAACAAGGTCTAATTGAGGTACCTCCTCAATTCTCTACTACTGAAATTGCAGTTCTTATTCCTCCCAGGATTGACAATCAACTCTGTGACATCTGCTGGCAAATTCAATCCACCGCCCCAAACCAACCACACCAAACTACTCCCATAGCGTCTGGAAATGAGCAAGACATCGAACGCATTTTAGATACACATTGGCAATTAAATTATTCACACAGGATGCAAAAATGTCATAGATTTTTACAAGAACTTGACCCACCCCATTCTCCCCAATTAGCACGCCAAGCCAATTTCCCACCATCTATTACAGCTCAAACTTCTCATTACCGAATAGCTACCCTAACCCCATCACATGAGCTTAAAATCGAGCCACTCCAAGACCAATTAATAATTGATATCCAATGGGGCACTCTATCCCAAGATTTTCCCAACTCAATCATAGGACCAACTGAACCCAACCTCCCATCAGACGAAAAACCCAATCTTCAATCCCGACTCCGAGCACTCAGCCCAAAAGCTAACTTTCACACCCCATTTCTTCCTCCTTTTTATACTCATCAATCATTCCAAACATTTGCTCATGATTCAGATTCATTAAATCACCAAATAGAATCACTCAAAGAACCACATATCAGCATCTCTCATCTCCCCAAAGACGGTGATCCCACAACCAATACCCGAATAACTTTAACTTCTAATCTCACCCCGCTTAATCCCAAACCCCTCCACCATCGCCGTTAACATTGTCACCAATTAGAAATAGCCAATTAATACCAGATCCCTCGCTCCGCTCTGGATGATAAACAATTTCATATCAAGTCAAAAACCATCGCTGCAACTATCGTCATTCAGAGAATATCTTCCGGCATCCGAGAAATCTCATTATTTAACAAATCTCTCAGTCTCCTTCTATAACATATTATTGTGTCCCCTCCCCAGATGGGAACAACCAAGACATCTGACTTCATCCAAGATGAAATAACCTTCCCTTTAGCGGATCGAGTCAGTTGCAAAGCAACTCACACACAACATCAGCTCGTATCTCAGTGCCCCCAGCTGGGAACAACCAAGACATCTGACTTCATCCAAGATGAAATAACCTTCCCTTTAGCGGATCAAGTCAGTTGCAAAGCAACTCACACACGACATCAGCTCGTATCTCAGTGCCCCCAGATGGGTTCGAACCATCGACATCTGACTTATAAGATCAGCGCTCTGCCACTGAGCTATAGGGGCAATGAACATATTTTAACACTTACGTTTCCCATCACGAACCTGCCAAAACACTTGCCTCAGTTTAATACACGTTCACGAATTCAATGACCTTTTTGCGTCATTGCCACATTTCTAATCCCCATAATCCTCCGCAAACCCAAACTCTCCTGACTGATATAAAGCAGGATCCAAAAAACTAAAACCAGTAATCCCCCTCCTACTAATTTCATTTCGTAAATCATCCCTCATTAAAGTCAGAAACACATCGTTGCAAACAAACATCGGTCTATGTTCAAAATTATCTAAATCTAATACCAAAATAGGAATTCCCTTATCAAAATCCACCCATTTTGATTTTTGCTTATCCATTGCATCCAAATTCGGCTCCAAAAGATGGAAAACGTAATACTCCATATCTTTTAATTCATTTTCTCCCTTGTCGACCATACGAACTGGGAAAGTTTCAAACTTAACTCCAAATTCACGAACTAAATCAACCAATCTCTTAGAAAACAAACTAAATCCAGTATACGTAGCATAATTATCCACAAGTCTATGCTTAGGATTTACCATAAACGTTAATTTCAAATCCACACCATATGGTTTAGTTTGACGTGGACTCTGAATAAAAACTCGGTCCTCTCCTTCACCACAATAATACTGCCTCTCATCTCTACCTGTTGGAGTCATCAATTTTGCTACAATTTCGCTTTTACCATGCAAATATATCCTTGTCCGACAAATCCAATAACCTCTTTCCACCAACTCATCCATGACTCAACTTTATCATAACCACAAATCAAAATCTAAAATAAAAACTCTTCACACCAAACGCTATTCCCCACTCGTCTTGGGATCCTTATCGTTTTCTATACCTTCTTTTTTATCCAATCTTCCAACCAATTCAGGCAAAATCTCCTGACAATTTCCCAGTACAAGCCCATCCTCATTTCCCAAAAAATTTGGGGTTTCTTTATTCACCGATATAATCTGCACATCTCTGTTGTGTTCTTTAAAATATTCTAGAATCGCCCGATCATCATGACTCAGTCCCACCACTAATATCATCTTCGTTCCTGGCGTTCGCAAGATTACTTGCCCAAATGCAGCTGCATCACTATCCATATGTGTAACCTTCAATCGACTCCCATCAGCTTCATGTTTCAAATCAATATTCTCCGTCATCACCAAAGTCCCAGGTTTTTGACGCACGAGTTCTGCAATCGCTTTATGTGCTTCTGTAGATTCATCCGCGAACAACTGATCTCCAAATTCCCGGACCCTATCGAGCAATTCCTCAGGATTATCACGGAAAATCTCACCAAAATTTTTTCCTTCACCATTTCCGGCTAAACCCAACTGCAACTGTAATTCTCCCATTCCCCAGACTGGTTTTTCACCGGACATAGAAATTCCCGCCCCTGTGTACACCACAATTTCCTCACCCCGCAGTTTCCCCAACTTCTCAGCCAGTTCCTTAACAATTATCTGCTTGACTTCCTTCTGATCTTCAATCTTTCGTGGCTTCAAGCCATCAATACAATAACTTCCCGCTTCCTGGGATCCTTGCTTAGCATCTCCTCCTTGATCCTCTGGCAGACTTTCCCTTCTGGGAAAACTTACGACCAACCCTTCTTCAGAGATTTCATACTTTTCATCAAATCCCAAACCTCTCGCATCTACCGCAATTGTCATCCCCACCTGCCCCTTTCCATCATTAACTTCAAAAAAACAATTTTCTCCTGTAGCCTTATTTCCAAAATTAAACCTGCAATATCTAGGCAACTGACCAAACTCTTCCTGACTAATCTCTTTAGTCATAGGAAACAGCAACTCTCCTGCCTTACTTTGATTAACCGAACTTTCAACTTTACCGTCTTCCATATCACCATATTACTACAAATGACTTCTTCTATTAATTTCCATCTCCACTTCCTCCCGATCTCTCCCATATTTCAACTTTGATAACTCCGCAATCATCGCTCCCACCTCAGGATTTTTCTCTCGAGCATCCTGTTCCAAATCCTTAGTCGTATCCATACTAAAAGGTGGCACGGGCGCATTATTTACCATCGTACTCACATATGCATTAAATTTATCTACATTTATCAAATCATCCTCACTAAATACTCCGCGGAACTCCTGTGCCAAAAATGGCGCATCTTCAATTCCCACTCTAAACATCACTTTAGTTCCTACATTACCAAAAATAGCACTCTTAATCTCAGGATCCATCTGCCCCGTAAACTGATTAGCCACAGTCAAATTAAGGTGATATTTACGAGCCTCAGCCAAAATCGTCACAAAATCTGGCGTAGCGAAATTCTGAAATTCATCCACATACAGATGAAAATCCGGTCTTTGATCCTCAGGGACATCTGCTCGACTCAAAGCGGACATCAACAGCTTCGGCACCAACAATAATCCCAAGAAATTCGCATTCATCTCTCCCAAAGCTCCTTTATTTAATCTCACAATCAAAATTTTCTTCTCATCCATGATCTGTCGGAAATTAAACGTACTTTCACTCTGACAAATAATATTCCTCATCATCTTATTCGTCACAAACGGTCCAAACTTACTCACAATGTAATCCAACACCTCAGATTTATGGAAATCGGCCGTTTGAGCAATTTGATCAGTCCAATATCTCCTCACCACAGGGTCTTTGACTTTAGGCAGTAGCTCCTGCACATACCTCATATCGGTTTGCAACCTTACGATCTCCATAAAAGTCCCGCCAGGCACAGCTTCCATCACCGTCAACATCGAGTTACGAATTGCATGCTCGAATCTCGGTCCCACAATTCCAGTCTTGTGCGGATCATATAACTTATACATCAAATTTATTACCACACTGGTCACAAAATGCCGTTCGTCCTCCGTCTTAGCATCCATAATATTCATTCCCATTGGTCTCTCCATATCAGCAGGATCGAAGAAAATCACATCTTCAGCTCTCTCTGGTGGAATATAATCTAATATCTGTTCAGCCAAATCATGAGGATCCACCACCGCTACTCCCTTACCTTCGCGAATATCTTGAATGATCATGGTTTTCATAAATTCAGTCTTACCCATACCAGTTTTCCCAATAATATACATATGTCGTTGGCGATCTTTCTCACGAATCGTCACAGGTCGTTCTACTCCGCGGAAAATACTCTTCCCTAAATAAAGTCCATCAACTGGAATCAACGGGGATGCTGGTGCTGACTTAGAAGTTAACCAATTAATATTTGGTGTTTCTACTGTCTTGTTTGGGAAATGATACAAACTCGCCACCTCATCTACTGACAAAACCGATGCCTTACTCGAAAGATGTAACATCCGTGGATAACGGTAAATAAAATCAGTCATAAAAGTCTGCGGAATCCATACTTTCTGCTCACTAAACCGATTATGTCCTGAATTAAATTGTTCAAATGAACCTTTTATGTTAGCCAAATGCTGTTTAGCTTGTTCTTGCGTGTCCGACACTACAACCAACCTCACTGTCACTTCAAACCCAGGCTTAGATAATTTATTATCCACCGCTTCTAACAATCTTGAATCCACCTTATAACTAGCTTTTTGAGGATCAGATTCTTTCTTCTTAGTATCAGAAATAAAACTCTTCCCTGCTTTTTTCCAGTCGCCCCCAATTCCAGTTAACAAAATCTGAATTACAGCTGACTCACGAGGACCCATTTTCCCCAAAGCACTCGTCACTGCACTCATTGTATCAACTGGCAAATCTTTATAGGTTCTAATTGGTTTGTATGTTGGATCAGCCAACCCCAACTGCGCCCAAGCTACTTCACCCTGCTCCTCAAAAATACTATATTCCTCCACTGCCCTCACATCAGCCCCATTATATGCACTATGAATTTGTTTCTCAATCAAATCATGCAAATGCTCTGGCACACTCAAATAATATGTAATATCACCATAACGAGCCACAATCTCCAAACTAATATGCTCTGGCGGTTGTGTAGAAAATATTCCTTTAGTCTTTTTAAGCACATTCAAAGAAGACAATATCTGCTCCATTGCATCAACCTTAACCTCATTATCTCTTGGCACCCTTACTTGCAACAGAACCGTCTTCAACGATCGACTCTCCCGATCCTTCCATCTCTGCCACCATATAAAACCAAATAACCCGCCCAGCATCAATCCCACCACCACAGCCACACCCAACAACAATCCCAACAAACCAAACACGATAGTCAACAAAGAGTCCATATTCCTATATTGTACACGCAAAACCCTTCCAAACTCACCTTCCAAAATACTTATTTCTCAACCCTTAAAGAAAGTCCTTGCCCCGTATTTTTTGATCATGTAAGTGCACCACACCGCCATCCATTTAGCGCTACTCTCCACTTGAGCAGCCAATCCTTGATGGAAACTCTGCTGAGTCGTTGGCAAAACCACAGCATCTTGCGGTAACTGAAAATCATCATTTTTAACCACCAACGAATCATCATTATCTTGTCCTGCCTGACCATCATCGTCATTACTAGGACCTTGAACGTCACCTTTTTCAACTTCCTCCAAATAATCATCTACCTCATTATTTTTCTCATAATCAACTGACTCAATACTATCTCGTCTAGTTTCAACTGGTATTTGCTCTGCCATATTAACCTAATGTTATCACGCCAAAAATAACCACAAAATACTCAAAAACACGCTTATAAACTATTTGTCATTCTGCCACACCTGCTCTTTTTCTTGACAAACCCAAGCCGTGTATCTTGCCATTACAAATAACCAATCACCCAATCTATTCAAATAAGGCAACCACCCCAACGCATACTCAGGAACTATCTCTCTAGTTCCACCACTATTTGACTGCACTAATCTAACCATAGTTCGCTCTACCCTTCGCAACAATGATCTACTCACATGCAAAACAGCTCCCCCCACACCTCCACCAGGCAGTATGAAATTCTCTAATGTCGGCAAACTCTGCTCATAATCATCAATACTTTTCTCCATAGCACCAGTTCTCCCTAACCACTTATTTGCTTGCTGAACATAGTTTTCATCTGACACCCCAGCCGTTTTTTTTTCATAAGTTTCCACTCTCCCTGATGCTGAAGGTCTTGCTATTTGCAATTTATTACTTGCCACTTGCGCTCCCAATTCTAACAACTCACCCTGCACTTTCGTTAACTGTTTAACAACCAAACCCAAATCATCTCTCCGTGTATTATCTCCCATTTCTTCATACGTCGACGCCAAACTTTCGATCACGCTAACCCCAAAGCCAATCTGACAATTCAATTCATCCAACTCACCCAACACCGCCACTTGCAATGACCCCTTCGACACTCGCTCACCCTGCCGCAAACTTGTCATCCCCTGATCCCCTGCTCGTGTATAGATTGCCATCGCAACTATTCTACCATTATTAAATTAATCTCCAATCTTCAATTGATCCAAATCCGACTGGTATTGCCCCCAATTATCATCCTTAAGTGATTGATAAGTAGACCACATCTTTTGCTCCCGTTCCAAATAAGTTTCCACATCCAGAACTCCAACTCCACTCGACCTTGGAGCCACTTCGTTTTGCAACTTCAAACGTGCATCCTTAACATAATTAATCGATTTTAAATACTCCGTCCCCACACAAGAACTATACGATACTAAATTATCAATTATGCATTGATTTATTTGTTCCCATAATCTAATTACCTCAGAAGACAAAACCAAGGCTCTCTCCAAATCCTTAGGATCATCAGCTGGATAATAACTTCCGCCTCCAGCTTGAGCAATTTCCATGAGTTGTTGTTTTTCCTGATCATTTACCGCCAATCCAACCACATTTGTAGTTAGTTCAACTCCACTCTCCTTAAGCATCCGTGCTTGCTCGACAGGATCTCCATCACAAGTCTCCAATCCATCAGACAATAATATTACAAAATTACCTTCACCTTCTCGATCCTTCAACATCTCTCCCGCTCTCGCCAATCCCCCCGCCAAGGGAGTCCATCCTGATGGTACTAATTTGTCAACACTCTCACCCACATTCTTAGTTCGTAAAGGAGACAACTCAGACACCACTTCAACTCCATTACACGATACCGATCTAGCTTCTTGAGACGAATTTCCCTTATGTCCATAAACCACTAGCCCCACATCTGTATAACTGGGAAAACCCCGAGACAATACAGATTTCAAAGCATCAACGGCACTTCTCCATTTATTAACTCCATTTATATCTCCGTTCATCGAACCCGAAGCATCCAATACAAATACCAAATTCAAACGCAATTTTGCCCTTGGCACATTTGTATAATCACCACAGCCAATCTCTCTCACACAATCATTGCTATTAGGATCATACCCTAGAGCACTCTCCACATCGTCGGGGATAGAATCCTGATCACTATCTGTTTCTAAATCAAGCACATCATCACCTTGCAAATTTTCAATTGCTATTACATCATTTTTTTTGTCTTTATTAACTAAGGTCGGATTATTACTTATCAAAAACAACAACCCCAAAACAATTACTACCACTAGAATTCCCAAAACCATAGCTCCATACAAAAAATACTTCGTTACACCATGTTTATGTTTAATAACATTTTTAGGTTGAACCACAACTTCTTTCTCAACCGCAGGCTCTGCAATCTTTGCTGGCATCTTATCAGCATCTACCTCCCAAATCTTAGTTGACAATGACAAATCCTCATCATCGCCAGATCTCCTAACGAAATGCCCTTTTATCTTTTGACCGTCTTCACTCATACATATCACTTTAGCTTATTTTTCCATTACACTCTAGCTCTTAGAATTTACCAACGTAGATTCCTCCACCCAATCCATCGCCTGTACCAAAGTATTATGATCATGAGTTACATACCGCCGTCGACTTTCTATTTCCATCCCATACACTTCTGATAACATCATTTGCCAATACATCACATATACATAAGGTACAATTGGTGGCAAACTTTCATTCCAATTAATCTTCGGTCGAAAAAACAAATTCCCTTCCAACAACCCCACAAACAAACCTAACGGTCTCCCCACAACTCCAATCGCCACAACAGATTTGAGTATTACCTTCGGCCACTCAGGCAACTTTTCTGGCATCATTTTAAATAACTCTCCCACGAAGTCTTCTTGGGATTTACCTTCATAATATTGCCTAAAAAATGGTTCATTTTCTCCAACCGTAATATCTATTCCATCACACATCAAAATCTGCCCCTTATTCCTTCCTCGAGCCGCAATTTGCCACTTCAAACTCACTACTTCTTCAATTGTCTTCATCATTGATGCTCGTCGTCCCACCTCTACACCTTTTACCACCTCAATCTGCCAACTTCGTTCTTGTACTATTTGTATCCTCTGGTCAATCTTAAATTTATTCCCCGTCGCATAGTAAATAACTGGTACCATATCTCCACTTTATCAGCACTTTTAATTATTTACATCGTACACTTACTCCAACCACACTGTGGACAGCTCACGCATCCATCTCGATAAATCGCCCCAGCTCCACATTCTTCACACACCACAGCATCTCCACTTCCGGGTTTTATAGCTTGCACACCAACAGTCTCAACTTTGGCAACCAAATCCACACTCTTCACTTCTTCTTTTTTCAAACTTTTTGGCTTAGCCAAATTCAAAACCTGATCCTGCTTACTCCCATCTCGATAAATAGTAATACCCTTACACCCCAATCGCCATGCTTGTAAATAAGCTTCCTTCACGTCCTCAACACTTGCCTCATTAGCAAAATTAATTGTTTTACTAATCGAATTATCAAACCATTTCTGCCATGCAGCTTGGATCTGCACATGCCAAGTTGGCTTAATCTCATGTGTCGTTACAAACACCTTATACACCCATTCAGGCAAACCTCTCACTCCATGCAAACCTTCTTCTGCCACAACTGTTAATAAATCATCCACTGATAATATTTTCTCTCCACTGCTTCTTACAACTTTCTTCAAATCAAGATTATTAACTACTCCCTCAAAAACAGGATCTACAATCATAAACTCACGAGTTGGCTTATTATCTCTATTGTCTTCATTGAAAACCCGCTTCAAAGTCACCAACGAAAATACGGGCTCAATTCCACTCGAAGTGTTAGCTAACATACTTATAGTTCCAGTCGGAGCAATCATCGTCAATGCGCAATTACGATACCGCTCCGCGCTCCCAGCGTATACCGAAATATCGAAATGAGGAAATACTCCTCTAATCCTAGCTAGTTCCAAACTCATTTCTTCTGCATTTTTCTGAATAAACTTAGCAATCCTGCCTGCCAAACTCACGGCTTCTTTAGAGTTATAAGGAATCTTCATCATATAAAGCATATGGGCAAATCCCATAACTCCAAGTCCGATCCTTCTATTCCCATTTTTAACCATATCCTCAATTTCCTTCAAAGCATACGTATTCACCTCAATCATATTATCCAAAAATCTAATCCCCACTTTCACCGAACGTGCCAAATCGTCCCAATCAATCTCATATTTATCATCTCCATCTTCACTTTTATTAATCAAATGATTATGCAAAATAATACTCGTCAAATTACAAGACTCATAAGGCAAAAGTGGAATTTCTCCACACGGATTAGTCGCATTCAAAGCTCCCAACGTCGGCGTTGGATTATCCTCTTCCAACCGATCCAAAAAAGCCAACCCAGGATCTCCTCCAATCCAAGCATGCTCCACAATTGTCGCAAACAACCGTTTAGCACTCACACGTCGAGTTATCTCTCCTGTCCTTGGATTAACCAAATTCCACATCTTATCTTCCAATACAGCCTCCATAAATGCGTCTGTAACCCCCACGCTAATATTAAAATTCTTAATGGTTCCATCCTCATCCTTCATCGTAATAAATTCTTCAATATCAGGATGATCCACATTCAAAATCGCAATGTTTGCTCCCTGTCTTTTAGCTCCCTGCAAAATCTGTCCCAATACTGCCGAATACGCTTTGATAAAGCCTACCGGCCCAGTTGCTGCCCCAGGGACATTACGTACTTTATCACCCTGTGGTCGAATCTTGCTAAAATTAAACCCTGTCCCTCCATTATTTTTATGCACCACAGCAGCATCTCCCAAAGTCTTAAAAATCCTTGCAATATTATCCTCGATCGGCAGCACAAAACAGCTTGACAACTGACCCGTACCCCCAGGGTTGCCTGCCTCAAACATCGCTTTACCAGCACATACGAACTTCCAATTAACCAATCTCTCATAAAACGCTCCCGTAGTTTCATCATACTCACCATTATTTGACCAGTTTAGCTCTGCCTTAGCCATGTGTCTTGCCACCCGCCAAAACATTTCACCCAAACTCTCAATCACTTCACCTTTCATATTAGTTCTCAGATACCTCTTCCGTGCAATCTCCATTCCCATTGGTGAAATTTCTGGCTCAACAATCTCTTTGTTATGTTTATCTTTTTGATGCTTCCTCTCTCCAAACAATATATAATACTTTGCGGTTTGGAAAAATCCCCCATGAGCCATTGCCGGCTCCACAACGTCCCTAATTTGCGCGCTACTCACTTCTCTTAAACCCAGTTTATCCAATGATTCTCTAATTTCTTTCAAAATTATTTTTGCTTCCTTCTCTCCATAAGCCTTGGTGTCTTTTCCTGCTTTAACCACACTTTTAACTATCTTTTCCCAATCAAAATTATCCTTTTTCCCCGAGCGCTTTATAACAAATTCAATTCCTCTATCTTTTGCAGTCTTAGAAATTTGTTTCATCATAGCAACCATACAAAGTCATCTAACCATTGGTCAATATCCAAAAACTAACACTGCGCAAAACCGCAGCTATAGCACTTGGCACAACCTTCTTCATGTACTAGACTGGCAGTCCCACACTCAGGACAAATATCCCCCACAGACCTCTCACTAACATCCGCTTCTTCCAACGGTACACCACTCCCATCAATAGTTAACTGGACTTTAGTTTCATTAATTAAACTATCTTTTTTACCATTCAAATCTCCATCCCCAGAACCTATAAAACCCATATCGATCGCCAGCGCTTTCGCCAACGCATCAGGCAAAGACATCACCTTACTATGGCCAAATCCCACAGGCCTCATTCCTCCGATCCCCTTTAGTTGATCAATCACTAACTCAGCTCGTTCTTTAGAACTTAATCCCACAGCTGATTTCAAGTATTTAGAAATTATTCGCCCCAATGCCTCAGCCATAGCCTGCACATCAGATCCAGCTCTTCCTATATTTATAAACAACTCAATTGGCGAACCATTTTCGTCTCGATTAACAGTTATCCAAGCGGTTCCCACTGGGGTCTTCAGTTTATACGTCCTTCCAGACATTACCATAGGACGTATCCACTGTTTCACTTCAGCAATTTCTTCTTTAACCTTACTACTTACAACCTCATCTGTTTTCTTATCTTCATCTCTTATCAAAGTCCCCTCTCTTGATCCATCTCGCATATAAGACACTCCCTTACATCCCAATTCAAAGGCCAATGTATATAAATTCTTTACATCTTCTACACTATGAGAATTAGGAGCATTAACTGTTTTACTAATTGAAGAATCTGTATATTTTTGAATTAGAGCCTGAATCTTTACATGCTCTTCAGGACTTAAATCATCAGCAACTGTAAAATAATCAGGTATATTTTCTTTACCATTTTCATTAATCCACTTTTCATACAACGGATGATACATCATCCGCGTTCCCAACCTATCCTTTTGAGTATATGAAAACGAAAACACTGGTTCTATCCCGCTAGAAACCCCTGCCAAAAGCGAAATCTTTCCCGTCGGCGCTTGCGTTAACAACAATGCATTTCTAACTCCGTAATTTCTAATTTTCTCGCGTATCGCTTCTGGCATCGTTTGCATAAAACCGCTTTGCAAATACAACTCACTATTAAACATCGCAAAACTTCCCTTTTCATTTGCCAAATCCGCCGAAGTTTCATAAGCCACGTCTCTCATCAATTTATAGATCTTCTCAACTATCTCCAATGACTCTTTTGATCCATATCGAACTTTCATCTTAATCAAAGCATCAGCCAACCCCGTTGTCCCCAATCCCACTCTTCTTTCTCTTTTCTGAACTTTTTCTATAGATTTATATAAATACTTCTCTGCATCAACTGCATCATCCAAAAACCTCACCCCAATCGCTGTCACTTTAGCCAATTCTTCATAATCAAACTTACCACTATCATCCACAAACGCCGCCAAATTAACACTACTCAAATTACACACCCCCCAAGCAGGCAAACCTTGTTCTCCACATGGATTAGTTGCAATATTTTTCTCAAAATACCAAGTATTATTCATCGTATTATATCGATCCATAAACACCACTCCAGGCTCAGCGCTCGCCCATGCCGATTCACAAATCTTATCCCACAGCTCTCTTGCTTTAATCGTTTTATACACAATCACTCCATATCCTTTAGCTCTCCAATCTTCAATATCCCCCCTCCACTCAGATTTATAATTATCATCCTCACAATCAGCAAAAACCAAATCCCAATCATCATCATTCTTAACAGCTTCCATAAATTTATCCGACACACACACACTTAAATTAGCTCCCAAGATTTTATTCTGATCTTTCTTCACACTTATAAATTCCTCAATATCGGGATGCCAATCCCAGAGCATTATCATCAAAGCCCCCCTTCTCGTCCCACCCTGCTGGATAATATCATGGGCTGCCACCGAATAAAGATTTGCCCAACTCACAGCTCCACTACTTGTTCCATTGACTGTCTTAACGTACGAACCTCTGGGCCTCAACGAGGATAAATTAAACCCTACTCCTCCCCCTCTGGCACTTATCTCAGTCATATGCTCAAGCGTCTTAATTATTCCCTTGCGTGAGTCAATCGGACTAGGAATCACAAAACAATTAATCATCGTTGAATCCAACCCCGTCCCTGCCGTCGTCAAAAACCTGCCAGCCGGCAAGAATCTAAAATCCTCCATCGCCCCATAAAACTTCTCCTCCCATTCTTTTCTTAACTCAGAAGTATTCTCTACCTGCGCCACTCCCCAAGCCACTCGTCGCCACATCTGCTCTACAAATTTTTCTCGCACCTCCCCCTTATCATCCTTCATCGAATACCGATCTAAAAATAACTTCCGTCGAATTCCTTCAAGTTCAGTTCCTTGATCCATATCTACGAAATGGGCTTCTTTACGCCAACTCTCATCACGATCCTGACTCACGACCTCAGTCTGTAAACTTGAATTCTTCGCATTAAAAATTTCTTTCTTTACACCACCCAATCCATTAACTTGTCTATTCATATTGTTTCTATTTCTTTTCCAGTTACGACTGCGAATATAAGTTTGATTAACCATATTAATTTTTTATAAACAATTCTTACCCCAATTCCTTATCAATTACTTTTCCAAAGTCAGCCAATGTCTCAAAAGCCAAATAAACACTAGCAAACCTCAGCCAAGCCACTCTATCGATTTTTTTTAATCTTCGCAAGACTGATTTCCCAATCATTCTTGATGGCACTTCATTCAAACTACTTTTCATCAACTCTCGCTCTACTCGATAAACCAACTCATCGATCTGATCACTATTAACAGGCCTCTTGCTACACGCTGCTCTGACTCCTTCAACTAACTTATTTCTATCAAACTGTTCTCTTCTCCCATCTTTCTTAACTACTTGCAAAACTGGACCTTCTATCCGCTCATACGTTGTAAATCTTTTGTTGCACGCCAAGCAATCACGTCGTCTGCGGATACAGTTCCCGCCTTCCGACATGCGCGACTCAAGTACTGTAGTTTGATCTCTATCACAAAAAGGACATCTCATAAAAATTGTTTAATTGTAAAAAATGCGTTGCCCTTTATGTATACATCCACTATCCATAGCGGTGTCAATATCCAATATCCACCAAATATAAAAATTTACTCCCCTGTTTTACTTTCCCACATTTCCACCAATTCTTGTTGAGCTACCAATCTACCTCTCAAATCATCTGGCACTACTTTTTCCAAGATTGATATCACTTTTAAATATTCTTCTACACTCCACACTAACTCCATTTTCCACTGACCCTCAATCAATCCTCCTTTATCTCGCGCTCGATGCAAATACATCACCGATCTCTCAACACTAGCAACTGATTCAGCTGGCAAACCCAATGACATCAAGTCCAAACCATACTTCAACCTCGACTGACCAATCTTCAACAGCCTCCTAGCCTGCTCGTGCTCACCACTCGTACTTCGCCACCACCACCATTCACTCGCCGTTGACAAATAATATCCAGCCCCACCCCACTTAACCCGAGGAAACAAATCATCTTCACTCTCCATCGCAATAGATCCATTCATCACTCCGCCAGTCTTAGGAACCACCATCAACAAATGCAACTTCCACAACGTCACCCCCAAAACCAAAAATCCCATCCCTAACCAAACCACTCCCCAAATACTCCACGTAATCTTTCTGTCCATTCTTGTTCAGTATATCATTCCAAACCTGTACAATATAACCATGATTCCCAAATCACAAGCATCCAAAATTAAATCCCTCAAACACAAATTTACCAAACGAAAATATCAAATAATTATCACAATTATTTTGTTACTTATTATTGGTCTTTTAGCCCTCTATCTCTTAATCCTAAGAGAGCTTCCCTCCCCTCGCAATCTTACTAACTCTCCTTTTGCTGTCTCCACCAAAATATACGATCGCAACGACAAACTTCTCTACGAAATCTTCGCTGACCAAAATCGTACTCCCATTGCTCTGGATCAAATTCCCACCTATGTCAAACAAGCCACCATCGCCATTGAAGATCGTGATTTTTACAAGCATCAAGGCTTCGCCCTTACAGGCATTGGTCGAGCCATCATTAACAATACACTCTATCTCTTCTGTCAATTACCCCTTACCGACTGCCAAATCAACCTTCAAGGAGGCTCAACCATCACCCAACAATTAGTCAAAAACGCACTTCTCACTCCCGAACAAACCCTCCAACGCAAAATTAGAGAATTAGTTCTTACTTTCTTTGTCGAACTTCTCTATTCCAAAGACCAAATCCTTGAAATGTATCTTAACCAAATCCCCTATGGTGGCACTTCTTACGGTCTTGAAGCAGCTAGCCAAACTTACTTTGGTATCAAAGCCCAAGATCTCACCCTCGCCCAAAGTGCCATCCTCGCTGGTCTCCCAGTAGCCCCAACTCGGTACTCACCTTTCGGATCAAATCCCGAAAAATACAAAGAACGCCAACAAGCAGTTTTACGTCGCATGGTAGAAGACAACTACATAACCGAAGATCAATCCCAAGCAGCTCTCAACGAACCTATTAATTTTGCCAACCCTTCCAATCTTATTCACGCTCCGCACTTCGTCCTCTGGGTCAAGGAACTTCTCGTCGACCAATATGGTTCCAAAAAAGTTGAAACAGGCGGTCTTAGAGTCAAAACCAGTCTTGATCTAGATCTCCAAGATATCACCCAAGCCAGCTTATCTGCTGAAATTAATACACTTCAAAAATCCAATGTCTCCAACGGAGCCGCCTTGATAACCAATCCACTAACCGGCGAAATTCTCACCATGATCGGTTCAACCGATTACTACAACAACCAAATCAGTGGCAAATTCAACGTTCCTCTAAGTTATCGTCAACCAGGCTCCAGTATCAAACCACTCAACTACACCCTAGCATTTTATCAACACAATCTCAGCCCAGGTAGCATTATTTCTGATTTACCCACCTGCTTCCAAGAACCACCACTACCCAGTTACTGTCCCCAAAACTACGATGGATCTTTCCACGGAGCAGTCTCTATCCGCAAAGCACTTGCCAATTCATATAACATCCCCGCAGTAGAATTACTTGCCCTCAACGGAGTCACCAACTTCATAGATTTTTCACACAAAATGGGAATCACGGGCTGGGACGACCCTAGCCAATACGGATTATCCCTAACTCTAGGAGGAGGCGAAGTCCGCATGATTGATATGGCCGTGGCATACGGCACTCTCGCCAACCTAGGGGTCAAAGTCCCTCTCCATCCAATTCTCGAAATTAGCGACTACCAAAACCAAACTCTCTACCAACTCAATTGCCAACCTCCCACCATTGAATCCCTTGTCAAAGAAAGTAGTGAATCCCAATTCTCATCTGGATGTCAAGCCACCCGCGTCCTTCCTCCAGGCCCTCCTTATCTAACCACCCACATTCTCACTGACCAAAACGCTCGCGCTACTACATTTGGATCAACTCTCAACATTCCAGGGCGACCAGACGTGGCTGTCAAAACCGGCACCACCAACAAGCTTCATGACAACTGGACCATTGGTTATACACATACTCGACTTACCGCCGTTTGGGTTGGCAATAACGACAACACCGCCATGTCACGTATAGCCTCAGGTATTACAGGCGCAGCTCCCATCTGGCGCGATCTTATGAAGCAGGCTTTAATCGATCAACCTCGCATACAACTCAATCCTCCCGAAGGTATCCTTGGCACCCAAATCTGTTCTCTGACTGGCATGCTGCCCGTTGATAACTGCCCTACTTCTTTCGACCTCTTCCCCAAAGATGGTCTACCTACTACTGCCAATCCCATCACCCGCCAATGGCCAATCGACACCACCACACAGAGTCCATCCAAACCCAACACCCCAATCGAACAAGTCCAAATGATAGATAAACAAATAGTCTTTGATATCTTGGGCAATCCGATCTGCATTGATTGTGAACTCAAAAATCAATCCCAATACATCAGATATCCCATTCTAACTCCCACACCCATAGAAAAAAACATCTTCAACTAGTACCATTAACCTATGCCCAAGCCCCAATCTCATAGATTTCCCTTTCGTAGCTTCATTACCACGATTAGTATTATTATCACTCTTGCGACTATCTACGCCTTTGCTCCTTTCATTCCTCAATCGATTATCACTCCAAACCCCTCCATCAATCTTCCCTACCTCAACACTCAACCCCAAAACATATCCATTCAACTCCCCACCCGCACCCTTAATCCATATACCACACAACAAGATCCGCTTGATGACAGATTGTCATCCCATCTCCTCAGTCCTCAAGATCAAGATCTTTTCCTCATTCAATTCAAACAACCTGTCTCCCTTACCAACCTTTCTGTCCTTGCTTATTTTCCAACTAACACATACCTCATTAAATCCAACCTAAATCAAATCAAAAAACTTGCCCAAAACCCATTAACAAATTTCATCAATTACTATGCACCCGAATATAAACTTTCCGATCAACTCATCACCAATCTTCCCATCCAAAACTCTCAAAAAACTATCAATTTAACTATCACCCTTGATCCTGCTCAAAATCAAGATAATTTATTTCAACAAATCATATCCATCGATCCCCAAGCCATAATCCAACCCAACTCTAATTCACCCTTGCTTTCTACTTTTCAAATTCAAATTAAAGAATCCAGTATTATCAATATTGCTCGTCTTCCCCAAATCATCCTAATTCAATAATCAATCCTAATTTGAATATATAAACTATAATTCATATTAGATGTCCAAATCCAAACTCTCTTTAACAATCTTTTTATTAAGTCTAGCAATCATTATTGTCTCTTTAATTCTCAAAACCAAAATTTCCAATTCCACCCAATTCACCTCACCCATTGGCACCCCCGTCGAAATAACTCCTCAAGGCAAATCCAACTACCAAGTTATCGGATTCCTCCCTTATTGGCAATTATCCGCCATTCCCTATATTCAAACTTCTCTCCTTACTCAACTAGCATATTTTGGAATTAACATTGACGATAATGGTCAAGTACAAACAAATCTTGACGACAAAACCAAAGAACTCGGCCTTCATCGCATTTCCAATGATCAAATCACAAAGGTGCTCGACAAACAACACACCACTAATGGCCAAAATACACTAGTAATCCGAGCCATGTCCACCCCAAGTATTGTCTCAGCAATTGAAAACCAAAACACCCTTATTCCCGAGCTAATAAATATCAAAAACAAATATAATTTTGACGGCTTCAACATAGATTTCGAACCCACTACCCAAACAGATCCCGAACTGGCAACTCAGGTTACCAACTTTGTCACTAAACTCAAACAAACCTGCCAATGCCCAATGTCGATAGATATCTACGCCTCTGCAGCTATCCAACCTCGAATCTGGCAACTCACCCCTCTTAGTAAAATAGTCGATTACATCATTGTCATGGGCTATGATTTCTACAGATCCAACTCCCCCCAATCAGGCCCTAATGCCCCTATCTACGGTAGTCCCGAACTCTGGAAATATGACCTTAACTCAACCCTCAACTCTATCTACACTCAAGTTCCACCCAAAAAAATTATTCTAGCCATACCTTGGTATGGTTACCAATGGCAAACTCTTAGCAATCAACCCAAATCAACAACCTTGGCCAACACAGGTACCATGATTACATACTCAAACGTCCAAAAAACTATCCTTAACTGTCAATCCCTAACTTATAAAAACTGTCAAACAGGATACGATCCTGACGCACTAAGCCCATTTATCATTTACCAAGATAACAATCAATGGCATCAGCTTTGGTATGACGACACCCAATCCTTAGCCCACAAATATCAACTAGTCCAAGACCGTGAACTTGGAGGCATTGCCATCTGGGCATTAGGCTACGAAACACCTCATCTCGAACTTTGGCAACAAATCGATAACACCTTCTTCACTCAATAGAACTCGTTATACTTCCCACTTCCCCCTCCCAAATTCTAATGCTAGTATGATTCAAATTTTAAAAATTAATATTAAATTTCGGACAGCTAAGCACAATGCCTGCCACAAAAATAATCCTCCTATGCAAATTTATCTTCGCTCATATCGGTCGTCCATTTTTATATCTATTTGTATTAATCCTTAAATCCATATTCCACACCCTTCACTGGTTAACTCACTCTTCCCTACCCTTTTTACTACTCAAACTTTCTCTTATTTTCATTATTATATTAAGCTCATTATCTCTAGCCAGTTTAACTTTTATTTATTTTTCACTACTCAAAGATCTCCCTCCACCTCAAGCACTTTCCTCTCTCAACCCACCGCAAACTAGCCAGATCCTCGATCGCAATGGACAACTCCTTTATCGACTTTATCAAGACCAAAATCGCACTTCAATTCATATAAATGAATTACCCAGTTACGTCATCAACGCTCACCTATCTATCGAAGATGCCAAATTCTATAGTCACCCAGGCATCAGTGCTAGCGATATCACTCGTGCACTTCTCAACAATCTTGATCGTCGTCTTTGCAAAATTATTAACACACCTTGCCCCTCCACTCTCCAAGGAGCTTCCACTATTACCCAACAACTTATCAAAAACGTCTTCCTTTCTCCAGAACAATCCTATAAACGCAAACTCCAAGAAGCATATCTTGCGCTCAAAGCCGAAACCTACTATTCCAAACAACAAATCCTCGAACTATATCTTAACCAAATCTCTTACGGAGGCACCGCCTACGGTATCGAAGCTGCCAGCCAAACATACTTTGGCATCAGCTCCCGCAATCTTAATCTTGCTCAAGCAGCCCTCCTTGCCGGTCTGCCCGCAGCTCCGACTGCCTATTCTCCTTTTGGATCAGATCCCCAAAAATCATTTACTCGCCAAAAACAAGTTCTTCTCCGTATGCTAGAAGAAAACTACATAACCCAATCTCAATACCAATCAGCTCTCAACCAGCCTATCACTTTTATTCCCCCAAAAACTGATATTCTCGCTCCCCATTTCGTCATGTACGCTCGTGAACAACTCGAAAAAAACCTTACCAACCAAATCCTCTACCAAGGAGGAATTAACATCACCACCTCACTTGACTACAACCTCCAACAAAAAGCCCAACAAGCAATCGACACCGAACTGGCTAAACTCAAGAAACTCAACGTCACCAATGCAGCTCTTCTTATCACCAAACCCAAGACAGGAGAAATCCTTGCTATGGTTGGCTCCGCTGATTATTTTGATACCGCCAACCAAGGTAATGTCAACGCCACCCTCAGACCACGCCAACCAGGATCAAGTATCAAACCCCTAACTTATGCTACCGCTCTAGAACTATCACTTACCCAAACTAATCCCCAATTCACCCCAGCTACCATAATCGATGATGCTCCAGTTGTTTTCAAAATTCCCGGCAGCCACGATTATCGTCCTCAGAACTACGACGGGCGCTTCCACGGACGCGTCACCCTCCGCACAGCCTTAGCTTCTTCATATAACATCCCTGCGGTCAAAATTCTCAACTCTATCGGTCTTAACAATCTCATCCAAAAAGCTCAAGAACTTGGCATCACCACCTGGGACGACTCTTCACGATTTGGACTCTCCCTCACCCTAGGTGCAGGGGAAGTCACCATGGCCGACATGGCAGTAGCTTATGGAACATTTGCCAATCTCGGCTACCGCCACAATCTCACTCCCATACTTGATATTACCTCTACCAACGACGAACTCACCTATCCCCACCCTTCAAGATTTCCCTTTACCCAAGAACCCAAACTCGATCCCCGCGTTAGTTATCTCATCAATAGCATTCTCAGCGACCCTATCGCTCGAGCCCCAACCTTTGGAACTCATTCTAAGCTAAACATCCCTAACCATATTGTCGCAGTCAAAACTGGTACCTCCAACGACCTTCGTGACAACTGGACCATTGGTTACACACCTGATTTCCTAGTCGCAGTCTGGGTGGGCAACTTCAACAACTCTCCCATGTCGCGCATCGCTTCAGGCATCACAGGCGCCACCCCAATCTGGAACCAAATGATGACCTATATGCTTAATGAATATCAACCCAACAATCTAGCCAATGGCTGGGAACAACCAGCAGGCTTAATCAAAACAGCCTCCTGTCATCTCAACTCCGATCAAGTATGCACCTGCACCAAGCCCGACTTCTTCATCGAAAGTACCAACCCCAAAATCCATACCTGCACACCCAATACCGCCACCTTCTCGACTCAACCCAACCAAACATGATACAAATTACATATGTCCAATCTCTCCCCGCAACTTGAGCAAGCCCTCTCCCAAGCCAAACAAAAAGGTCTCATTTCTCACACCAAGGCCCAAGGTGTCGGCTTCACTTCTCACTCCCAACCCAATGAACCAAACGAACCTATCAACCAAACTTTATCAGGCATAATTACCACCTTAATCATCACTCTTTTTATCATAATTTTCATCGCCATCGCTATCTACCTGTTTAACTAAATATCCACAAACCCAGACTCATCAACACCGTTCCCAACATCACCACTAATAACACCACCCTCTCCTGATTATTTTCCACTTTTTTCTTAACTACCTTCTTATTTTTACTCATACAAATTATCACCTAAACCATAAACGCAGCCTCTTCCTCATCATCTTTCCAATTACGCTCCACATCTCTCATTCGATTCTCATAACGACCAATTGCATTCACAACTTCCTCAGGGCTAGTTACAATTTCAAAAATATCCACAGAGCCTTTTTGAATCTTCATATTTTTAACCAAAACCTCAACTATCTCTCTCCAAAAATCTCCGTACAACACAAATCCTTTATGTCTCCCTTTATATAACCACGCCAACAGCCACACTGTAGCAAACTCCGACAAAGTCCCCGTTCCTCCATTCATCACCACAAAAAAATCACTCTCTGCAATCAACGTAAACATTCGCTCAATATAATTATGCGTCTCAATTTCTCGATCAGGTCTATTCCCCAAATATTTATCCTCGAAATTAGGTGCGTACCTTGGCTCTAGCGTCACAGTCAACGTATCCCCACTTACAGACTCGGCCCCCATCGTGGCCGCCTCCATAACTCCAGGCCCACCGCCGTTAACCACGATATAGCCTTTCTCTGCTAATTTCTTGGCAACACCAAACGTATCCTTATACAAGTCCTCATCTTTAGGAGCTCCCGCATGCCCAAATATCGCCACCGACTTAACTTGCCTATCAACCATAATATTCAATATATCACATTCACTCTTTACTTAAATACAAAATAATTCTTACTCAAATTATCAAACATCTTACTTATCGTACTCACCATTCCAAAAAGCACTATTTATCACCACGCTGTCTACCCCTTTTTTCTCTAGTTCCTCCATTATCTTAACTGTCACTCCACCATCCACTTCAATCACAAATCCATATCCTCGCAATTCTCGCAACTCTATCAAATCTCTAATCTTATCCTCCACCCTAGATTCAAATTTCTGTCCGCTTTTGCCCGCCTTAACTCCCATGACAAGAATCCTATCTACCCAAATAAGAACTTCACTATCTATCTCGTCTATCTTTGTCTCCAAATCTATTCCTAACCCTGCCTCCATTTGCATCTCTTGAGCCTTTTCTACGAATTGTGCTTGATTGCTCATTTTTTCAATCTGCCCAATCACGCGGATAACTCCTGCTTCCGCACATTCCTCAATCCAATCAATTGGTCCATTCACCATCAGATGACATTCCCAATCACTTCCCAATTTTATTTCCCTTGGTCTTATGGTTTTATTCTCATCAAACACTCCATCAATCACATCCAAATGACCACCCATTTTCTTGCTTTCAATAATACCCACCTGCTCATTACCCTTGGGAATTTCATCAGTTAAAACACTTACTCTTACTTTCATGCTTACATGCTATCACACTCCAAAAATAACGAACACTTCTTATCCAAATATTACATAAGTATCATCCACTTCTAACTTTCATTCTATATATTTACAACAATGACAAATCTAGCTAAATCTCTTGATTACTCCAGATCTACCATGATCTGGATTATAAATTTACTCCTTATCCTATCTTTTGTTTTTCTATTCATCGCCTACAAAGTTCCCCTACTTCACGCATCTACCAATTCTTCTGCCCAAATCAATCTCCAACAACCCAATCAAAGCCTCCTCAAGCCAACTACTTTATCTCATAATTAATATTCACAATTACTTTTATCTCAGAAGTTCCAGTTTGTAACTCAGTTGAAGCCATTCCATCATTAGCCTTCATTGATTCAAGTCCATACGCCGTCGGTCTAACTGGCGCATTTAAATCTTCGCTATACCCAATAATCCTACCTAATCCAAACCCAGCCACTTTAGCCACGTTCTCGGCTTTCACCTTAGCCTGTTCCACAGCTTCCTTCCGAGCTTCCTCCTCCAATTTGTCCTTATCCTCAACATCAAATACCACCCCTCCTACAGTATTTGCGCCATTGGCTGTCGACACATCAATTACTTGATTCACTAACTCAATATTCTTAATTTTAATTTTAAGATTGCTACTCGCACTATAACCTGTAATCTTTTGTAATCCATTATTCCAATCATAATTAGGATTAATACTATAATTAATTGTCTTTACATCTTTATCCGTATCAATCTCAATTTTGTCCAGAGCTTCAGTTATTCGACTTGTTACTTGATTTATCTCAGTTTGAGCTTGCTTTACCGTTGCACCCGTACTATTTACTCCAACCGTAACATATGCCATATCAGGCTTAACCGCCACGCTTCCTTCCCCCGTGACGCTAAACACATCGCTATTATTTGTCACACTACTAACCACAGACAAAGGCAAACCACCTGCCATTTTCGTATACACGAATAATGCTAGGAAAAAAAACACAATTATCCCCAAAATAGTTGCCAATCCTTCTATCTTCATTCTCTAATCATACCAAATAATTCAATTCTCTCAACAATTAGTCGTAGAATGTATTTATGGATCCAATTCCCCAGCCCACTTATCCGGTTTGTCCAACTTGCCATGTCCCCTTACGTCCAACCGATTATTTTTGTTACAACTGCGGTGCCAACATCCACCCATCTCCACCTTCAACCTCAGCATCAACCCAAATTGTCCTCTATCTCAAATCCGCCCTTCTTCCTCCTTTGGGAATTTTTTCCGGACTCAGATACTTACGTCAATCCGATTCCAAATCACACTACGTTGGCATTACAGCCATTTTAATCACCCTTGCCTCAATTGTCCTTGCAATCGTCCTCACCGCTAAATTATTCAATGAAATTAACCGCCAAGTTAACGAACAAATGAATGCTATCGGAAGTTTCTAATTCTCCAAACTTTGCCTAAAATCATCTACCTCCGCAAACGACTTCAAGCAAACAACTTTCTCATTATATTTTTTTATCATTTCTTCAATTCCCAGCTTATTCTTTTGATCCCCAATCTTGAATTTTTTCAAAATTAAATGCTTATACAGCTTAAATAAATCAATTATGCTTTCATTATCCCGCGTTCTATTCCTCTGATACAAATTCCAAAACTGAGTAATCAAATTAGGATATTTAAGACACACAATTATTTCCGCCTTTGCCAGTCCCCCTTCTACCAAAGACCGCGTCGATCCTTCCACAATCCAACTATCCTTATCCTGATCATATACTTTAGAAATATTTACCATACTTTGCTTTCTATCTTCTCTGACACTAAATTTTTTCTTCCAAAAAAAATCATCGGTCGCATAACTCTTAATCCTTAGCTTCTTAGACAACTCAATTGCCAAGGTGCTTTTTCCTCGTCCCGCGTCACCAACTATTAAGATCTTTTTGTACTTCTTCAACATACTTTGCCCCTCAACCAATAATATACTCTCTATTCACCCTCGACAATTTCTCAACTTGAAGCTACATTAATACCAACAGCCAAATCCCATGTCTACCAACCAACCTCACATCGTTCTTACTGGCGATCGCCCCACAGGCCCACTCCATCTTGGTCACTATGTTGGATCTCTCAAGCAACGTCTAGAGCTTCAACATCAACATAAACAATTCGTCATGATTGCCGATTCCCAAGCCCTAACTGATAACGCAACCAATCCCGACAAAGTCCGTACTAACATCCTCGAAGTTGCCCTCGACTATCT
Organism: uncultured Gammaproteobacteria bacterium; assembly: GCA_964561945.1. Lineage (GTDB taxonomy): Bacteria > Patescibacteriota > Microgenomatia > CAYXHB01 > CAYXHB01 > CAYXHB01. The sequence continues at coordinate 44,981 of CAZLQM010000002.1, forward strand.
TGCTATCGGCATAGATCCCAACCTTACAACTATTTTCATTCAATCTCTCATTCCTGAACTTGCAGAGCTGACTATGTTTTACCTCAATCTCGTTACCGTCTCCAGACTGCAACGCAATCCTACCGTCAAAGACGAAATCAAACAAAAATCCTTTGGCACCAGCATTCCCGCTGGATTCCTCTGTTACCCTGTTAGCCAAGCTGCCGACATCACCGCCTTCCAAGCCGATCTTGTCCCAGTTGGACAAGACCAACTGCCGATGATCGAACAAACCACCGAAATCGTCCGCAGTTTCAATCGCATCTATAATTGCTCAGTCCTTGTCGAGCCTCAAGCCCTTCTTTCCAATGCGCCTCGCCTCCCAGGCACGGACGGCAAAGGCAAAATGAGCAAATCTCTTGGCAACGTCATTTCCCTCAAAGACGACGAAGCAACTATCACCCAAAAAATCCAACAAATGTACACCGATCCTAATCATCTCCAAGTCTCAGACCCAGGCAAAGTTGAAGGCAATCCTGTCTTTGCTTATCTTGATGCATTTGATCCCGACCAAGACAACCTTAAATCTATGAAAAACCATTACCGTCAAGGTGGATTAGGTGACACAACTGTCAAAAAACGCCTTCTCGAAGTTCTGCTTACTCAACTCAATCCTATCAGAGCTCGTCGCAATGAATTAGCCCAAGACCCAGCTTACGTCATGGACATCCTCAACCAAGGTACCCAAAACGCACGCCAAGTTGCAACCCAAACCATGACTCAAGTCCGTCAAGCCATGCATCTTGATTACTTTAACGCTCTTGGAAAAAATTCCTAATACAAAGTCTGATTCCGAAAAGGTATCAAAGCCAATATCACTGCTTCTTCATAAAAACTTTTCCTTGTAATTACATCTCCACTAAGAATTCCCACTGCACCATTGGCTTGTTTCGAATTAGTCATTCCAAACACAATATCATCAGCTTCTCCTAATTCTTTGCCTTCTTTAATCAATTGCACTACTTGATCAGGCAAGAAAAACGACCCCGTCCTTCCTCTCCCCACCTTCCCATTCTTAGACTTAACCACAACCCACGCAAAAGCTTCCATTCCTCCATCTATTTCTTCAAGTCCACCTTCAATCCCAATCCAGTAATCTCCGTCTTCCTTTACCTGCATCGCATTACCAACCCTGTTTATGGCCCCCTCCAAAGTCTCTTCCTCACTCATGGGCTGATTACTAACCCCAGACTCAACCACAACTCCTACAGCCTCAAACAACTCATCTCCAAACATTCGCCTAAATCCCTCCAGCGTCGCCTCAATCTTAACTGGATTAGTAGATGCTACGATTATCTTTTTCACTCTTTTCTTTATAACCCAATGTGCCCTCAATCTCCAGTCTAATTAAAAAACTACCTCCAATTTACCCGTGAACTTCCACCATCTACCACAAACTTATTTAATCAAAATACCCCACGTCTCTTATAAGCTTCGTCACAGCTATTTCTACTGCCTTTTCATACCCTTGTTGATAATACCATTCAATCACGTCCAAGCCTTTCATAATCCGATACAAATATATTTTAACTTCAAAAGTATCATCCAACAATAACTTGTTCTCATATCCTTTTAACAACCATTTTAACTGATAATCATCAAACCAATAATCCCAATTAGCCAGATCAGATAACGGTGAGTCGCTCCGCGCCAAACCCCAATCAATAATTCCCACAATTTCAAAACCTTGTACCATAATGTGCTTTGGACCAAAATCACCATGATTAAGCCGTGGCTCAAAATTACACAACTCTATTTTATTGTTATCGAGCAAAATAATAGATTTTTCAATATAATTTCTTCCCAAACCTATCGCATCTGCAATCAAGGACAGTTGCTCCTGCTTGTCAAGATACTCTATAACTATTGACTCAGAGTCCAAATATTCACTTTCCCCTGGTTCTAAAAACGGGCCAAATCCCCTTGTCAGCACTGAATGAATCCTACTCAAAATTTGACCACTTTTTACTAACAAATCCTGCTGTTCTTGCAATGACAAATCATGAAAATAAAGATTGCCCCTTTCTAATGCTTCCCCAACAATTTCTTCCATCACACAAAATGAAGCCTTTCCCTCCTCTATTTGTACTTCAACAATATCAATAATCGTAGGCACAGGAACCCCTACTGCTCTCGCTTGATCAACCGCCCAAGATTCATTCTTAAATTCACCATCATCTCTTTGAGCAATTCTAAGAATAATGTTCTTATCACCACCCATGTCTAATCGATAAACCTCATTAATCTCACCAACCACAAGTTTTGTCTTAGATTGGGGAACTTTTCCGACCGCTCCCAAAACCACTTCATCAATTAATTTATCATTAACAAATGATCCAGCATGTATCCGTCCAAGATATTCTTGATACTTTTGATCCATAACTCAATACATCTTATTCCTCCATATCACTAATAACAATTAGCCATCCCTCTCCCATATCTATACTTTTAACATTTATAGATAATTATGCCAAATCTTCAAACCCTCGCCTTAGAATTCCCCACCATCCACCACAACATCACACCCATCAACCCTGATGTTCCTATCATCAACACATAACCAAGCATATAAAACACATTTCCCACCAACCAATCATATTTTATTATTCCCAAACTCGATAACAAATAATTCCAATCATGAATTGGATCAGGACTCAATAACGGCACTAGATTTAACACCTGTTTTTGTGCATCTTTGACGTAAGTTCCCACATCTAACAAGTTAATCCCTAACCAAAACAAACTTAATTTAGTCGCAAACCGATCATTAATTTTCATAAAATTAACCCAAGCAACTACTGGCACAACCAATTGTAATATCGTCCCTCCCGCCATTCCCAAAAACTCACTTCCCCATAATCCAAAAATCACATGCCCAACTTCATGAACCACAAAGTCAACATTTTTGAAAACCACATCCGCATACCCAGGATCAATTAAATACCGAATTAACAAATAACCCATAAATAACCATATAATCAGTCTTCCCATCCAAGCTCTCCCCACACTCCAAATCCTATCTTCTTCCAAAGAATTACTAATCCATCTAAACATAATATAAATATATCAATTCCAACTATACAAATTTAATTATCCCAACAACTGATTTTAATATCTTGAGCTACACATCGATTCTCTAAACATTTAGCTCGTGAAAATATTGCATCAAACATTGGCTTCTTTGTTGCTTCGTTAACCGAACAATTCTTTGTCTTTTCTTTAAGTTGTAAGTCTGTATAACCATCAACATTAGCAATCCCTGCACATTCGATCATTAATCCATGTACATAATTTTGATATTGATTATATGAACCTACCGAACAAAACGAATTTTTGTTAATACAATCTTTATCCACTCTACAATACTTACTATCTATTAAATATGGTTTAACATCAGGTACTTCAATTACAGAAGTTACTCCAAAATCATCGTTAGATAAATGACTCAAAGCCGCAAAGTCAAGACTAGTCACAACATAAACAATATTTATCAAATTATCATCCCTAAATGTAGAATCATACAATATTCTTCCCATAACCAAAGAATCTAACACCTCCAAATTCTCACTAAATGATTTTTTGCCTATATTTTTAATAATCATCTTATATGCCTTTATATTTGTCTCATCCTGATTACTATCACCACTCGCAGTCACCCTATCTTCATACATACTCTTCATTAATTCCTTTTGGTAATTCATTCCCAACCAAAAACCACTCAATGGAAGTATTACAAAAAGAAATAAAGCCACTAATTTCGAAAACAATGTAACAGTAATTAAAGATTTAGGAGTTTTAAATGCCTTAGGGGATTTCTTTTTCAGATAAATAATTATAAAAACAATCATCACTAACTTTCAATAAACTCCACACCTTACTTCTTTATTGCCAACAAATTTTTATACCAACAAATTTGACCAATTACCGATAACCTCCTAAAATTCAATCCACGAAATGCCCAAAGTCCTTCTGTTTTCTATCGTTGTTCTTATTCTTGCTACTCTGTTAATTTTAACAAAAAATAAACCCTCCCCCTCAGATCCCCAAACGTCCAAGACTCCCCCACCAACTTCAAACCTAAACCTCGCTCCTTCTCCCCAAGATCCAAAAACGCAAACCATAATCTATCCCACCTCCGAGTTCAAACAAAGAATCACTAAAAAACCTTTCGGAGTATATGTCTCTCCCACCAATTCTCCCATTCAACCCGAACGCTTTTCAGGCTATCACACTGGTGTTGACGTGGAATTTAAAGATACACAAATAAAGGTTCCTGTTTTCTCTGTCTGTGATGGCGAACTAGTTCTCTCCCAATGGATCAGTGGCTACGGTGGCACTGCCGTCATCCGATGCCAAAATAATTATTACCTTTATGGCCATCTAAACGTTGATAGCATTACCCAAAAAATCCAAATCTCCCAAGGAGATCAGATTGCCATCCTAGGTCAAGGCAACACTCGCCAAACAGATTATGAAAGGAAACATCTACATTTTGGCATACACAAAAACTCACTTAATCTCAAAGGCTATGTCCAAACCCAAGAAGAACTTCAATCATGGATCGACCCGCTTGTCCTATTTAATCTTTCAACTCCATCCAACCCAAAAACTAACTAACAAATCAATCAATGTATACTAAACCCAAAAGAACCAAATATGTCCAAACCCAAACCAATCATTGCCTTCATCGGCACTTACCCTCCCAGAGCCTGTGGCATTGCTACCTTTACCCAAGACTTACTCCAAGCAAATCGTAAATTCCTAGGCAAAGACATCTCCTGCAAAGTCGCCGCTATCAATCTCTCGCCTCTCGATCATCACACTTATCCTCCTGAAGTTAAATGGGAAATCATACAAAACAATCAATCTGACTATCACGATCTAGCCATGTCTCTCAACAACAACCCCCTCATATCAGGCGTCATTATCCAACACGAATACGGAATATTTGGAGGAGAAGAAGGTGAACATATTCTTTCATTTCTCCACAACTGCCACAAACCCATACTCGTCACACTACACACTGTACTACCAAACCCCAGTCCCAAAATGAAACAGGTCACCAGCGCCATTATCAAACGTGCTGATACAATCGTAGTCCTAACCCAAAATTCCCGTAGAATTCTTATCGAAACATATCCCTTTTCCCTAGGCAAAATATATGTCATTCCTCACGGAATTCATCATACTGAGTTTTCCACCACTACAAAAGCCAAAAAGAAACTAAAACTCACCAACTCAACCGTGCTATCGACTTTTGGACTCCTCAGCCGTGGCAAAGGCATCGAATACGTCATCAAAGCTCTTCCTCAGATAATCCAAAAACACCCATCCGTTCTTTATCTTGTTCTTGGCGAAACTCATCCCGCCGTGCGCAGAGAAGAAGGCGAAAAATACCGCATGGAACTTGCCCAACTTGTTACTGACCTTGACCTTAAAAAACATGTCAAATTCTACGCTCAATATCTTAACTTAGATGATTTACTTGAATTTCTTCAAGCTACTGATATCTATATCTCAACCTCTATCAATCCCAATCAGGCTGTAAGTGGCACCCTTTCCTATGCTCTAGGCTCTGGTCGGGCTGTCGTAAGCACCACCTTTTCCCAAGCCAAAGAAATCATTACTCCCCAAAACGGGCGTCTTGTGCCAATCCAAAACTCAAAAGCAATCAGTATTGCAGTCAATGAAATATTAAGCGACCCCAATAATCTTTTAACCATGCACCAAAACGCATATAACTCAACCCGATCAATGCTTTGGACTAACGTAGCCCAAGAATATAACAATTTACTAAACCAACTCGTTCTTCCTCCCATCAGTCTTAAACATCTTAAGAAAATGACCGACGAATTTGGTTTATTCCAATTTGGTCTACACGATATCCCCAACAAAGAATTTGGCTATACTCTGGACGACAATGCTCGAGCTTTGATCGTTTGCAATCAACTTATAACTCAGAAATCTACCCAAAAAAGAATCAAGCCTCTCCTTGATATATATCTTAATTTTATAGACTTCTGCCAAAAAGATGATGGTACTTTTGTTAACTACATCAATTACGACCACAAGCACCCCACTACCCAAAACTCCCAAGAAGATATCTCCGATGCTACAGCCCGAGCAGTATGGGCTCTAGGAGAAATCATATCTAACCCCATACTTCCCTCTAAGACTAGAAATAAAGCCAAAGCCATTTTCACTCGCACTCTCCCCCATCTAAAAAGTATTCCTCATTTGCGCTCCAAAGCTTTCATCATCAAAGCCTTAGTTGCAGTGGAATCCGAATTCTCCACTCATCACCCAGAAATTTCCTCTCTCATCCAAGAACTTAGCACCACTCTAGCTACCAATCTTCACCAAAACTCACACGACTCATGGCATTGGTTCGAAAACCAACTGGGCTATAACAACGCTCTCTTGCCCGAGAGTTTGTCTATCGGAGGCAAATTCCTCAAAAATCAAGAATATATTAATCTTGGAATTTCTTCATTAAAATTTCTTATTGACCAGACCTTCCAAACAAATATGTATGTTCCCATTGGTCACTCAAACTGGTATAAACAAAACGAAGAAAGAAGCACCTTCGATCAGCAACCCGAAGATCCAGCTTCCATGATACTGGCTCTCGCCACTGCATACAAACAAACAGGGCAACCAAGCTACAAGAACCTTGCCCACAAATGTTTCAGCTGGTTTTTGGGCAATAATAGTTTGCATCTCCCACTCTATAATTACCAAACGGGTGGCTGTCACGACGGACTTCATCCTGATCGAATCAACCAAAACCAAGGAGCTGAGTCCCTCATCTCTTATCTCTTATCAAGATTAGCCATTAACGAAATCGACACCTATGAAAATCCAACAAAAACGTAATATCTTCCCCAATCAACAAATTTCCCGATACAATCTCGCTGCCTGGCAAACCCAAAGCAGCGATTCAGTTTTCTTCATCGGACGTGAGGTAAATCAACCGGGTTCTGTCGGCGAACCCGACACAGGCATTTTGAAGCTCTTCGAACTTAATACTAACAATGTCATTATTAACGAAAGAATCATCTGGAAACCCAGATACGACGGCATCAATCTAGAAGATCCCCGCGCCCTTCAATTAGAAAACGACAAACTTATAATCGGAGTTACAGCCGTACTCCGTGACAAAAAAGGCGTCCCTGTACCTTTTCCCGCTATCATAAAAATTGACTCCAATAACACCTGGCAAAACGAACTCCCACCCTTTCTCATCATCGAGACTTTTGGTCCAGGCAAAAACCTCACCCCAATAAATAACACTACTTACTTATTCCGACCAGACGATCCAGAATACAATCACAAAATCCTAGTATTTTCGCTACACAACCAAGTCCCCGAGAAAATCTGCGACATCATCTTCCCCACTACTCTACCTTGGGCGCAGTGGCGCATCGGAACCACCATGCCACCCATTTGGATCAATGATCATGAAGCTCTCTTTATTATTCACGGTATAACCATCGAAAATAAAGACAACCAACCCAAATACATCTATAGCCTAGGCCGAGCCAAACTCACCCGCCACGATAACTGCTACGATCTAACTGTTGCCCCCGAACCGATTCTAGTTCCCGATAACTTCGTCGAAGAGGATGGCCAACCACTCGTTAATGAACTCCACCCCAATCTTCGTCGAGTGGTTTACTCTTGCGGAGGACTCATAAAGAAAAACAAACAAGATGCTCTATCCCTCTACGTTAACGTCGGTGACCGCACCACCTTTGAAGTCGATTTCTCCCTAGCTGAACTAAAAGAAGGCTTATTCTAAATAATATATACTCTCCGCTATTTATCACAAATCCCCAAAGCACACTCTTACAGTCTTCTTTTTTATCCGTGATAATCTATAATCATGGCTCTTTGGGACAAAATAACCAGCCGTGGTCGCATCGAAGATCGCCGTTCAATGGCGCCTACTGCTATAGGAGGATTAGGCCTTGGTGGTATTGTAATTTATCTCTTAGCGAGTTACTTCTTGGGCGGACAAATAGATGTTAACCAAGTACTCAGACAATTAGAAGATGTCCAAATAGAACAATCCCAAACCCAAAATGACAATTTCCAAGGACCCGATCAATACGAGACATTTGCATCAACAGTACTAGGCTCGAATAATGACTTATGGCAATCCATATTTAAACAAATTAACCATACATACCAACCACCGACTTTAGTGTTATTTAGAACAGCCACCCAGTCTGCTTGTGGAACCGCGACTTCACAAGTTGGGCCTCACTATTGTCCATTAGACCAAACCATCTATTTAGATGAAACTTTTTTTGATGAACTCAAAAACCAACTTGGAGCGCAAGGAGGCGACGTCGCTGAAGCCTATGTCATCGCCCACGAAGTAGGTCATCATGTCCAGAATCAATTAGGCGTTATAAATCGGCAAACAAATTTAACCGATAATGACTTCTCCATAAAATTAGAACTCCAAGCAGACTGTTACGCAGGTCTTTGGGCCAATTCAATTAAAAATGTAGGTGTCTTCCTACCCGGCGAAATCAACGAAGCAATGGATGCAGCAGCCACCATCGGTGATGACCGAATCCAAGAAAAAATTACAGGCAGAATCACTCCCGAAACATGGACTCACGGTTCATCACAACAACGAGTCAATTGGTTCACCCAAGGATACCAAACAGGAGAACTTGCATCTTGTGACACATTTAACCAAGAATAAACAATTTATAATTATTTAATCATTTTCCTCTTCTCCATAATACCCACGCATAGATCTAGGTAAATCTTGTGCCAATCTCCGCATATGAACATCTGTAATAAATTGAAATCTGTCATTTGACTCTTTAATCAATTCACCCTTCACGTTCATTTTCACTAGCACCTCAGACAACGCCAACGGCTCCCCAAACACAACTCGAGGTTGTTCATCATGAAACTCACCCATCGCAATTGCCAAATCTGAATACCTCAGCCTCTCCTCTGGATCAAACCGACTCAATAATCCCAATCCTCGCGCTCCTTGTTTCAAACTACCATCAGTCCGCGTCGCCTCAGGTGCAATTCCAAACACAGCCCCAGGTTCTGCAACTATTCTCTTCATCTCATCCGTCACCCTCCGTGTCTTAGACTCTCTATCCGACTGTTTATATTCAGAAGCTTTTGCATCTAGTCTGGACGGTTGCACTACCGGCAATAAATCAATTGCTCCTACCACCCCAATTAGTCGTAATCCCAACGCATTTACAGGATCCCGTCTTAAGCTGTAATGGCTCTCAGCCACAGGAGCAATCCGTTGCTTAGCGTTAGGCAAATGAGCCAAAACCATCGCTGCCGGCAAAATTATATCTGCAAAACGCGAAAACCTCGGACCTTTCTTATTATTCGTGTGATTTATATAAAACACCAACGAATTCTTCTCCAACAGCTTATCCGCCCGAACCAAGTTTTCTCGACTTTCGTCAGAAAACTCCAATCCCCACTTGTCCAAACTATAATTCCATATCGATTCTGCCACTTTGACAACACTTGCTCCAACCATTCGTCCTTCTTTCATTCACGAAATAATACCACAACCAATTCATACAAATCCTAACGCAATTCAATAAATATTCATTTATTAACAAAAAATGGGTGGCTTACGGTGCCACCCAACCGCTCATGTTTAATGAGAACCTACTTACCCAAATTCACACTTTCTTCACCTGCGCGGGTAACACAGAAGGTGTGTGGCAAAATTTCAAGGTCCAAATTACTCTTCTCTTTCTCCCACATCCATCAACAAACACCTGACAATTTCCTGCGTATAATCTGGATTAGACAAATCTCCCCCTAACCTCTCTTCAATTAATAAAACAAGCTCTTTTTCCCGACTCGTAACAGACATCCTAAAATCAATTCCCAATTCTGGATATATCTCATTTAACAATTCATTCTGACTTTGCTCTAACATAACTACTTTTTCTACTACTTCTAATAATCGACCACCACATAATGGATATTCACTTTCTAGCGCATTTGCCACTTCTCCAAAAATTCTATCCATTTTTATCAAATAACCTTCATGCAAACGCAACCGATACAACCCCAGCATATTTTTCCACAACACACTAACTTCTTCTTCATGCAACACCTCCACTTCCAGCATGTCTCGAGAAATATCATTAATTTTTTGTTTCAATTCAGTATTCATATATTTTCTTGAAATAATTTATCACAACGTTTCCGTATTTCTCTAACATAGTAATCAGGATTTTTTTCTACTCTCCTTGTCTGAGCTGACTCCCAGTCAATCGGAAAAAGTTCCTCTTTACCATTAACAATTCTTACCAGAACATTCCCTTCGTTCATGTCACTAAAAAATATTCCATGAACTATTACCATCTCTTCCATTCTATTTCTAAACTCAAGTTTTGCTTCCTCTGGGATTTCCTAGATACTTTTGCTCGATAGTGATTTAATGGCAAACCCATATAAGGCATATCCAAAAATTCAACCACTTCATATCCCCGAGATGGATCTTCCTTAAGTTCTCTCACACTTCCTTTTTCCACATTTTCCTCCACACCAAACAAATCCAAGGCTTTTCTCCACATGCCTATCTCTTTCTCTACACGAGAATTAAACAATGAATTCCCAGCACATTTCCGCACTCTCCCCGTATCTAGATTAACATGAATCGAAAGCGGATCTCCGTCCTTACGATCTTTAACAATTTCTACAAACCCCTTAAAAATTTTAGAAGACCGTGTTTCCCATCCATCTAACCTAACCACTTTTTCTTCAGGGGCTTCCTTTATCTCAAAGCGCCTATCTCCCCCAAGGTCAATTCCCAATTGAGCAACTTCCGACATCCCACCCAGTATACCATTGCCGTTCCCAAAAAAAGGACGGGATAAACACCCACCCATCCTCTGACAACTGATTAACCAAAGATTTTTGTTCATACCAAACCCCCACAAGCGCTACACACTACTGTTCCCATTTGTTCTCTCCTTATCTCAATAAACAATAAAATACTCACGTCCAGTGACGCTCTTTACATCCTCTTGTCAAAGATACAAAAAAACGTCACGGTTCATCAAATAATCTATAATTTACTAATAAGACTCCGGACCCCAAAATCGTCGTAAATAACAATTCCAATCCAGAATCAAAAACATATTACATCGCAATTTATCATATACTTATAGACCATGAATCTACACTCAAACCAAACCTACTGGCCCACCAAAAACAACTCTCTTCCCCAGTTCCCTTCATTAAACTCCAACGAAACATGTGAGGTAGTAATAATCGGCGGCGGCATAACTGGAGCTCTCATTGCTGATTCTTTTTCTCAAGCTAATATCCCAATAACCGTCATCGACAAACGCAAAATTGGCCACGGTAGCACTAGTGCATCTACAGCTCTCCTACAATACGAAATAGATATCCCTCTTTACAAATTATCCCAACAAATCGGAAAACCCAAGGCTATCACTGCCTACCAACTATGCGCCCAAGCCATCTCGTACATCGATCAACGAATCCAAACTCTAGACTCAAACTGCAATTTTGCATACCATCCCAGTCTATATTTTTCTAATATAAGTGATGACCCAATTAATCTAAAAAAAGAATTTGTAGCCCGCCAAGAGGCTGGTTTTGATGTCCGATACTTACAATCTAACCAAATCCAAAATCAATATCACTTCACTGCTACCTCAGCAATTCAGTCACAGCTCGCAGCCCAAGTTGACCCCTACCAACTCACCCATGCACTTCTCGAATCTGCTCAAAAAAGAGGTGCCAAAATATACGCCAACACCTCTATTACAAATATTGACACCAGCTCCAACGTCACTCTAACCTGCCAAAACGGCAACACTATTTATGCTAAAAAAGTAATCTTTGCCACGGGCTACGAAACCCAAAAGTATCTCCAAGAAAAAACCGCTAAACTCCTCAGCACCTACGCCTGTGTCACCCAACCTTTGCCCGAAAAATACATTTGGTCCAATCGCTCTCTGCTATGGAACACCAATGATCCCTATTTCTACGCCCGCACCACCTCAGATAATCGTATTTTGTTTGGTGGAGAAGACATCCAATCCTCCGATGATCATCAAAGAGACCAAAAAATCAATTCCCAAACCCAAGCCCTCAGCCAAACCCTATCCCAGCTTTTTCCTGATATACCCTTCAAAATCCAATACTCATGGGCAGGCACATTCGGAGAGACCACCGACGGATTACCCTACATCGGCATATCCCCCGAATGGAACAATGCTTACTTTGCCTTAGGCTACGGAGGCAACGGAATTACCTTTAGTGCTATCGCCGCTCAAGCGCTACTTGCATTACATCAAGGACACGCCCCTCAGTATCTAGACCTATTTAGATTCGGCAGATAAACAATTCTCTCAACCCTGTTATCTTCCTTACTTTAATCCCAAACGGTCTATAAGAATATTTCTCGGATAAAACTGAACTAAATTGATTGCAAGAGAAAAACTGCCATCCTTTAATTTCTTTTCCTCAATGACAAATTGCTCATTAACTCCACACTCTGCCTGCTCAACAACTTGATCCCAAACCAATCTCACCCCACGCTTCACATCTTCACTATCACAAATTATCCCAGCTTCCTCTGATACAACACAAGGGATGTAACGCTCTCCATTCATGAGAGCAATTCTAACACACGTAATTACCACAACAGTTTAATCTAATTTCTTTAATTACTTCATCCCGAACTAGCTCAAACATTAATTCTGCCAAAATACCCAAAAATCAACCACAACCCCTACTCACGCCATTGAGTCTATCCCAAAATAACCTTTTAGTTATTTTTTGAAAAAAATCTAGTCAGCGGTCTAATTGCAAAAATCACCAGCCCAAAAAACAATATCCAAGGATTAACCGACAGGAAAAAATTCGCAAACGCTGGCCAAACCGCCAACAAAAACATCACAAAAAACATCACCGCTATTTTGGTGCTGCCCATATCCCACATATCTAGATTTTTAATTCTTTTGTTTAATTCATCTATCACATATATCACCTCCTTTTATTTTCATATACAACCTCATTATCCTACTAATCCGCTATATTGTAAAAAGATCTTCACACCTTTCCGATTCAATAAAACACACCCTCACCATCATGCTAAAATTTTTGTAAACATGAAACATCGACTCTCCCTAGTCATCCGCATTGCTATTTTTATATTCCTCTGGCTATTTGGTGTTCCTTATATATTTAGCTTTTTTGCAGAAAAATCTCACCTCCTAAATCTCCCAGGTTTTGATTATCCCGACACCATTATTAGTCCCATAATTTTCCTAATGCTTTTCTATTTCTACTACCCAATACTAAAAAAATATCATTTCAAACCCTGCACCTCTTCCGTATTTGCAGGATTAATTCTTTTTATCTCTGCATCATTATCATATCTCAACCTCTATTCTTGGTTTTATAACCTATACATAAACGGTCATATCCTTAATCCATGGCTCCAACTTGCAATTATTTATACCATCCTAATCGGCATATATGGTGGACTATTTTTAGCAATATTTTCATACAAATTCATAACCTCGCACAAATCTCTGATTCTAACTTTTTTTATCTTCAACACAACTTATTACATCCTCTATTACTACCTTTTTGCAAACTGGAGTATCTTTTCTTCCATCACTACAATTCTCGTCTTCCACGCTCTCAAGCTTTTTCTCCCACAAACAAGCATGATCATTGACGGCACCAACATCAGTCTATTTATCAATGATTTTTCAGTCGGGATCAGCAAAACCTGTTCCGGTGTCATGCTTATTCTACTTTTTTTTATTCTATACTCACTTTTCTGTTTCAAAAACCTCAAAAATATTAAACTACCAAAAACAATATTTTTTTTACTCATAGGCACACTTCCTCGGATTTAAGCAATAACTCTCAAATCTAACGAAGCCATTTACATTCATCAGTCCTCATAATCCACACATCCATACACCACATCCTCAAAAAATATCAATATCTCACCACTCCAAAAATATCTAGCATAACTTTTAAGTAATCCACATTTACTACATCGATAAGTAATTATTTCTTTAGAATTCTCCAATTTAGTAAATAATCCTCCTCCGCTTATCTTTGTAGTCCATTTGGATTTTACCGCACCGCCATATGCATAGTCCGCGATAAAACCCGCTTCTCAAACACCTCCACATTCAGGACACTTTTGAGTTACTTCCACAAATTCTAAGTTTGATTTTAGCATATATTACCCAAACCCCTTGCCTCACTCAACTAAGAAACAAACCTCTACGATTACCCCAAGCATCATTCTCCAACCGCTTTTTTGATTGTCTCAATATCAAGCTTTTTCATTGGCATAAATGCTTCTGTTACAGCCTCAGATTTATCTGGATCTCTCATATACTCATCCAAGATCCTAGGCGTAACCTGCCATGTCACACCGAATTTATCTATACACCAACCACATTGTTCCGCTTCAGGTACAGCTGAGAGCTTTTCCCAAAAGAAATCGATTTCTTCCTGAGTTTCACATTCAATAATAAAAGAAACCGATCCATTCAGCTTAAATTGTTCAATCGGTCCTCCATTCAGAGCCATAAAACTTATCCCGTCTAGTTCGCATTCAATAGCCATGACAGAACCTTCAGGCCGTCCAGAAACTTCTTCAGAAGCCTTAGGCGCTCTTGTAACATCTCCAAGTTTGGCCTCATGATTACCGGGCGCTGATCCAAAGACATCTAAATAATACTTCACTGCCTCTTCTCCGTCATTATTAACAAACCAAATACATGTAATCAATCTACTCATTCCACTTATTTTACTATATTGATTATAAAAATCTTCGTATTAATACTGTAAGAAATAAAACCAAATGCCCTACACCTAACCAATTCACATCTATTGAAAATATAATTATTGGCTCCCCAATTCGGCAGTTATGTTGTATCAATTGTTTCCCCAGGATCTACTAGCACAAATGAAGATAAAACTAGAGATCCTAAAGGAGCTACTAGGATCAGAATCACAATATGAAACTGTGGAGGTGAAAAATGGACAATTTTGCAGATTCGCTGTATAAAATAAGAACTAGGCAAGGTAAGTTTGTTAGCCAAGTAAAGCTCTCAAAACTTTCTGGATACACTCAAACCTACATTTCGTTAATCGAAACGGAGAGAGTAAATCCAAGCAAACGTTGTAAAAGAGATCTTCTCCGAGCTTTGGGCGTAGATTCCCCTCATACCTATATTTCATAGAGAGAATTAAGAAGATGTGTCGTCTTGGGTGCCCACCCTTGGCTTGCGGCCATCGTCTTGATTGTTTTGATAGAAGCGGTGAAACCCTAAGAAGTATCCGCAGGATCCCTTCAATATGAGTGATAATGCTCGAAGGGACGCCTAGACGTAACTAGGGATTGAGTCTAGGTAGAAGCCGTTGTTGCCCTAGCAAGGATGAGAGTGTAAGAACTGTACACACGGCAACCGTGCAGTCGCCAATGTGCAACCTCTTGAAAAGCCTGGGGTGAGGAAGAATCCAAGTCCTCAGATGCGTCCCTGAATGTAATTGCGGAGCTTCTATCAGCAAACACAAGACTACTAGGTATAAGGTTTTTCGGCATTAAATTGCCTAGGGGAACCTTATGCCTAATAAGGAAAAAAATAATCAAATAACAATTTCAATCTGGTGCTAAACTATAGATATATGAACACATCCAAGAAAATTCAACTTACCCTCGTAATAATTGCCCTGATTGTTGTTGGTGTGTTGATCTGGAACAGGAAGAAACAAAGCCAGGTTGTAGCAAACATCAATAGTTATGAAGATTGTGTAGCTGCTGGCTATCCCATCATGGAGATCTATCCAGAGCAATGTAAAACCCCAGACAACCGTACCTTCACCAGACAAATTTCAGCTACTGACGATTGGCAAGAACAAACCATTGAAGAAATTGGCCTTACCTTGCGTTATCCCGCCAACCTTATATATAGACAAGAAATTGCAGACAACGCTGGCACCATTCGAGCCGTTGGGTTTTACCTAGAGAACAATGATCCAAACAAACCTTACACCCTCTATGGACTCTACCAAGCAGATCGGCCAGCTACTATAGATGATCTAGAGAGAGCCAAGACTGAAATGGACACCGCCACTATCAAACCAGTGGAAGTTGATGGCTTTAGCGGTATTGAAGGATTGATCGAGGGTGAGAAAACCCGTTATATCACCACTCTACTAGTTGGCGATAAACTCTTCTCCGTTTCCACAATTCCACCAACTCAAGAAAACAAGACTATAACAGACAATATCTTAGCAACGTTTGCTTTTAACAATGATAACTAACCTTGCATCTCAACCCCTCATTTTGGTATTTTCCCTTGTCGTTTTGGCTGTTATCGCAGTATTGATTGGTAAAACTAAGCAAAAAACTAATCCTTCCAAATATAGCTACACCAAAAAAGATTTCTTCATGTCCCGAGCAGAACATGAGTGCTACGATGCCCTCATTCAAGCGGTTGGACACGACTACTATATCTTTGCCCAGGTACATCTACCCACGATTGTCAGCCACACCATCAAAGGCCAGAGTTGGCATGGGGCGTTGAGTCACATCAACAGAAAGTCAGTTGATTTTGTTTTGTGTGATAAAAGCTATATTTCCCCCAAACTAGCCATTGAGCTAGACGACAAGTCACACCAGGAGGAAGATAGAAAAATTCGGGATCAAGAGTTAGAGCGAATCTTATCCCAAGCAGGGGTTCCATTACTTCGTCTGGAGAATCACGGCAGTTTTGACAGTACAGCCATCCAAAAGCAAATTCAAGAAAAATTGCTCTCCTAAAACCAATTTTTATCGAGAGATATCTTTACTTTCGCTAGTGACAGACTACTAGTGTTTTTTTACACGCTCCTCAATAATCTCCTGTAAAACCTTCAAGTCTGCCTCGTTCCATAGCCTAAACCGCACCTGCCCATACTTATTATCTCGATCCAGTACCGATTCTGACTTAGATAATCTCTCCCTCAACACGGCAATTTCTTCAGGTGTCGTAAACTGCAACTCCCCATATACCCAATGATTAGCGTAGTAATAAAACAAAATCATCTCATCGTCTTTTTTCAGACTATGATATGAACCTGCCCCGCCTTTTTGGATATACACCTCACCATCTGGGAACGTCTTATTTATCCATTCGGGAATACTAGCCACCGCACCCCGCACAAATTCACTCTTCACCCGAGCAATCGTTTCCTCTTCGGTTTCGGGCAACTTAATCCCTTTCTCCTTAATCTCTCCCACATTCCCTTGCTCAACCACCTTACTCGTAGCCCGCAATATCTGGGAAAACCACTCCAACGCTGCCTCTCCATCCCGCTGCAACACCCGATCAATCTCTCGATTGTGCTTCACTGCATTGCGAAAATCTTTGTAAGCAATAAACCGTTTCTCCACCTCAAACTTAGATCTGAATATCTGCTCAAAGTATTTCCAGTTTTTCAGGATGATATTGGAGTAATCCATAATGTCACAAAACTCCAACAAATCCTTAACCGTCAGCTCTTCCCATTTCTTAGAGGGGTTCTTTTTTAGAAACTGCGTGATCTTCTTTTTAGCATTACCCTGCACATCAGAAGGTATCACCTTATCCCAATAATCCTCACCCTCCTCATCCAAAAGCACCGCATTTATCAACGCCCGCAGTTGGATTTCTATCTCATCAATCGCCTTATTGGCATTATGTCCCGCCACCTGCAAAATCTTAGAACCCACCAGCCGCTCAAACTCATCGAAAATAGCCTGTGATCTATTCTGGATAAACTCACCATAGTCATTATTACGAATCGAGTCATCGTAGGAAATCAGTTGTGCATCCAACGCTTCCCTAAAATCTGGGTTTTCCTGATCATATTCTGCAAAATAGTCACTAGGGGCTTTCCTGCGAATCTCCTTGTTTAATTCAGCAGGAATAAAACAGAAGTTGGATAACAAATACTCTCCAGGGATTTTGTTAGCTTTGAGATAGTGGCGGGGAAAGATGTGGTGTTTCTCAGGGCTATTAAACTCAGCACAGATGTTTCGATCCAAAGCAAAAGCCTGGTTGGTTTTGAAGTGTCGAGGTTGACGTAAGGCCAACATACAGAAAAAAGCGTTGCGAATAGCCGACTTGGTGCTGATCCTACTCTTGGCGATCTTGTCCTTATCCAACGTGATCGGATAACTAATCTTCACTTCCTTACCCTCAACCAGCTTATCAAACAACACCCGCCGATCCTCTTCCATCCGTGTCTCACGGGAGGTAGCGTACCGCTCGCTCAATGCCGACTGCCAAAACCACTCATGCACTCGCTCAGTCATCACTTTATCTAACGATCTCCCAGGGATCTTAAAGTACAAATAGGCCAGCAGTGAGATCATGGGTGGATACGGTACAAACTCGTATATCTTGGCTCCCAAATTGTTAGACAAAAAATCAACCGATAGCTTGATAGCGTTGGCAATCTCTTCCCAGTGTTCCTTCAACTCTTCTTTGTTTAGCTGTAGTTGGTACGACTTCCTGCAATAACCCTTAATAATCAGTGATGCTGCATGAACCACCACCTCAGGCGGGATCTTGCCAAACCCTTTATCTTCCAAATACTTAGCCAACTTTAGGTATTCAACCTTCAAGTCAAAATCCTCACCCCACGTACTAGCCACCACTAAGTCAAAAATAGATAGTCGTTTACCACCCTGATTGATCCGCTCAAATATCACAATCGCCTCATCCAATTCCTTCTCCCGAACAAAGATAACTGATAACGGATAGCTGGAAAAAATGCTGTTACACTTATCAAAGATCCGTTTCCGTTGATCGGTTAGTTTGTTGTACATCTGGAACTTGTTGTCTCCCAAAATATCCCGCAGTGGAGCAGCGTTGTCATGTTCCCGATACCGAATCACAAATTTTTCCTTGTCAAAGTCAAAACAAATCTGAGAGTAATCAGTGCCGTTAATGGTTAAGCCCTTGATAGCAGCATAGAGGGAAGTTGCCCGTTGTTGGCCGTCCAAGATGTAGCGAATTGAAGTGTAGGTGTCAGGTGTGGGCAAATCCAGTTCGGCGATGTTTCGATAAAACAGGTTATATTTCTTGTCAGCATCCCAGACAAAAAAGCTTCCAATCGGATACTCCTTATAGATAGAATCCAACAACTTCACCACTTTAGATCGTTCCCACACAAAATCTCTCTGAAATCTAGGGATCCTCAAATGCCCATGCTCGATGTCATGGACAATATCTGATAGCTTTAACTCATCAACTTTTATTTTCTGTATCTGCATATCGTATTTTAGTAATTATTACTAAACTCAACACATAAGGCTATTTCTCTCCCGTCCAATCGCGGGCTAACAATTCTGCTTGCTCCAACATCGTCTTGGTTGCACTTTCCTGTTTATCTGGTGGATATTTGTACTTCTTCAACAACCGTTTTACATAAACTCGCAACCTAGCTTGAATACTCTCCTTAATCGTCCAGTCTATTGTTGTATTCTTGCGAAGCATCACCACCAACTCTTTAGCCATTGCCTTCAAGGTTTCATCTCCCAACTCTCGCACGGCACTCTCGTTGTTAGCTAGTGCATCATAAAAAGCCACTTCATCCTCAGTTAATCCCAAATCTTCACCTTTGTTTTTCTCTGTCTTAATCTTCTTGGCCAGCTCTAACAATTCGGCAATAACCTGAGCTGCTTCAAGTGTGCGGTTTTGGTATTTCCTAATCGTTTCCGCCAGCATTTCGGCAAAAGATCGAGACTTCACCAAATTGGTTCTTTCCATCATCTTTAATTCGTCATTCAAGAGTTTCTTTAACAGTTCCAAGGCCACGTTCTTGTGTTTCAAATTCTTCACTTCCTCTAAAAATTCCTCAGAGAAAATAGAAATGTCGGGAGCTTTGATGCCAGCTGCCGAGTAAATATCAACCACCGCATCAGAAGTCACCGCCGTTGAGACGATTTGTTTGATAGCTGCATCATAATCTTCATCTGTCGGGCCTCCTCCATGAGGTTCCATTTTGACTAATCCACTCTTAACAATCTGGAAGAATCCCACCTCGTCTTTAATCTCCAATGCCTTGTCGTGTGGTACTGCCAAAGAGAATGACTTAGATAGTTCAGTCACCGCTTTCAAGTATCGTTTCTTTCCATCTGTTAACCCCAAAACAAAATCTGTAGCTCCCGAAATAACCTGAGTTCGCTCACCAGGAGTACCAGTAAAGTATTTTTGATAGTCATATCCATGCAACATTCCCTTAACCACTTCATACTTTTCCATCAACACCGCCACCGCTTCATCCTGTGGGATAGCTGTTTCTTGTCTATCGGTTTCGCTGTAGTAGGAGAGGGCTTCCTTCAGTTCAGGAGCAATGCCAATATAGTCAACGATCAAACCACCTTGCTTATCCTTATACACTCGATTCACCCGAGCAATCGCTTGCATCAACCCATGCCCCTTCATCGGTTTGTCTACATACATAGTATGAAGAGAGGGCACGTCAAAACCAGTTAGCCACATGTCTCTTACGATCACCAACTTCAACTCATCCTCAGGATCTTTCATTCTTCGAGCCATTTCATCGAGTGCATGTTTAGGGCGAATGTGAGGCTGGAAGTTCATCGGATCGGCAGCACTGCCTGTCATCACAACCTTGATAAACCCCTTGTTATCATCATCACTATGCCAATTGGGGCGAAGTTTAACAATCTCGTTATACAAATCCACCGCAATTCTACGACTCATGGCCACGATCATACCCTTACCATCAATGGCTGATAATCTGTTCTCAAAGTGATCCACTAAGTCACGAGCTACCAAAGCAATTCGTTTTTCCGATCCCACCATTGCTTCCAACCTTGCCCACTTACTCTTCAGTTTTTCCTTTCGCTCAACCTCTTCACCCTCGGTTAATTCTTCAAATTCTGGATCAATTCTTGGCTGTTCTTCTTTCTTCAATTCAATTCTGGCAAGTCTAGCTTCGTAATAGATCGGTACGGTAGCATTATCTTCAACTGCTCGTGTCACATCATAAACATCAACATATTCACCAAACACTGCCCGAGTATTCCTATCCGTTAATTCAACAGGTGTACCAGTAAAACCAATAAACGAAGCGTTAGGTAGAGCATCACGCAAATGACGAGCAAACCCAGTGATAAATTCATACTGGCTTCGATGTGCCTCATCCGCAATCACCACAATGTTTTTCCGATCAGACAACATGGGGTATGAAGTATGGCCATTTTGAGGTAGAAACTTTTGGATAGTGGTAAAGATAACCCCACCAGAGGCTACATGTAGTAATTCTTGTAACTGTTCTCGACTATCAGCTTGCTTGGGGGTTTGCCTAAGCAATTCACTACATCGAGAGAAAGTACCGAAAAGCTGTTGATCCAAGTCATTGCGATCCGTCAACACAACTAAAGTCGGATTGTTTAGCTCCTGCACCACTTTGCCTGAATAAAACACCATTGTTAGACTTTTACCTGATCCCTGCGTATGCCACACCACACCAGCCCGCCTGTCTCCCTCCTCTTTGGTAGCCTTCATAGTACTTTCGACTGCTTTATTAGTCGCATAGTATTGATGATAAGCCGCTGCCTTCTTGATAGTTTTATCGCCATCCGTATCAAAGACAATAAAGTTTGAGATCAAATCCAGTAAACGACTCTTATCAAAAATTCCTTTAAGTAAGACTTCCAACTGTGGCAAGGCAGTAGGGGCAAGTTCTTCACCATCAACAGTTCGCCAACGAGTAAACCATTCGATACTTGCCGATATTGTACCCACTCGAGCATCAATTCCGTCACTGATGACGCAAAGTTCGTTATAGGCAAAGAGGGTAGGAATATCTTGTTTGTAGGTTTGAATCTGGTTGTAGGCGTTTTTTACTGTTGCCTTCTCATCCCCAGGATTCTTCAATTCAATCACCACTACAGGCAAACCATTCACAAACACTATTACATCTGGCCGTCTGTTGCGGTTGTTTTCAATGATCGTATATTGATTGACTGCCAAAAAGTCATTTGATTCTAAATCCCCAAACTCAGCCAATTTCACCTTATCGCCAGCCACCGAGCCATCATCCCGCATGTATTCAACATCCACCCCATCACGCAAGTATCCATGAAAGATCTTGTTGTTCATTACTAAACTAGGGGTGGCGTGGGCAACCTGCACCACCTTCTTAAATGCTTCTTCCTTGGCATCTTCGGGAATATCTGGGTTGAACTTGTTGATAGCACTTCGAAGTCTATCTACCAACACCACATCACCATAGCTCTCACGTTCTGGGTTCTCACCGTCCGGAGGAGGGGCAATCTCAGGGCCTCCAACCACTGAGTATCCCAGCTCTTCGAGCCAATCAAGGGTTGCTAGTTCTAGATCTGTTTCTGTGTATTTAGCCATTTTTATCTGCTTTTTTTTAACTTATTCAACATATTATTGAAGGTGTCTCTTAAGTCATCATAAGTGAATATCTTTATATTTTTTAGTGAGTTATTTAGTCTCTTAAAGTCATTTTTCATTTTTACCTTTTTGCTGTTACTAAAACTGCTGGTTTGTTTGCCTGCCAACATTGATCTAGAGCCAGCGATGATATAGACACTCGGCCTTACAGCATCAACATTTATATTGTATTCATCTCTTATATTTTTGATTACTTCTGCTTCTCTGCCAACAACGGCATCAATATAATTTTCAGATTGTGAGACAGCTTTAGCTATATCAGCATGCCAATAAAAATTGTTTCTTCCCGAATCGAAACTTAGAATCTGTGTTAGATGAGTTTTGATTTCATAAATATCCAAAAAACTATAAGTGTCCAAAAGTATGAAGTCTGGATAATTTACTTTTTTGTCTCCGAATACTTTTTCCTTTTCAAATCTATCGACATACCCAAAGTTAAAATACAAAATGTTATCTCTTAGGAAGCCTTGCCATTTATCTTCTAATCGTTTTGAGTTAGATTTTTGATTCAAGATCTTGTCGAAATCCTCAAGGATTTTTTCGAAATATATATAGTCAACCTCTTTCTTTGTAGCAACAATTTTTTCTTTGCTCTGAGTAGTCTGGTTTTTTAATGAGTTTGATAAAAGACTCGTGAGCTTATTCACCTCATCATCTGTCAAATCCGTGGCATTAACACCATATCGACTGAAAATTCTTGATATTTCCCCAGTCGGATATCTTTGTGTTGCTTTCTTAAATGCTGAAGGGAAAATATCATATAAAAGATTATTTACAATCGTTTCTGACTCATCCTTATGCTTCGTAAGCATGTCTTTTATTTGTCTACGAGCTTTTTCAAGCACTTCGTAACTGAGAACAATTGTTCTTTTTAGTATCTGAGATGAACGTTTTTGTGATACTACCAATCTGTTAACACTGGGGTACTCCTTTTGGAGTTTATATAAAAGTGGGCTAAGCTCTCTGGTGAATCCATACCCCGTCTTATATGATTTAAGAAAACCTGGCGGTAACGTTTTTATAACAGCAACATCTTCATAACAGATTTCTTTGATATTGTTATACTTTTGTTTCCCATCCCTCAGATTAAAAGGAAAGTGTGCTTCTTTATGCTTATAGACTTCTCTGGATTTCCTATCTATCGCTCCAGATTCATCTGCATAGAAAAACACTGTTTTATTTTTTAGTAGCTGCTTTTGATACTCTGCCTTATCGACTTTTACGTTTTTATGCATACATTGTTTACAGATTTATTTCTTTCAAATACTCACGCATTTTTTCTATTGAACTTCTCAGTGAAGTTGGACCTGGCCTACCATTATCCCGAGCGTGATGAATCTGATTTCTTATAAAAGTGTGTACACTAACCTCATTCGGATTACCCATCCAAGGTGAATTGGCTGGTTCATTATGTACTCGCTGGAAATAATCTACATCGTATGGTTTAATCTTTTTTCCTTGTCCGTTTTGATAATATAACTCCTCATATAGTTCGTTATGATATTCCTCGGTAGCCAATCCAAAAGCTAAAAAGTTGACTTCGCTAGACGAAATATAGGGCAACAGTCTATCCTCCACTGGAACTACTGACACATCATTACCATTTTTTTTCAAAACATTTGCCTGCACTGATTCATTGAAAAACAACTGTTTTACTAACAAGGGTGAATGTGTGGTTATTATTATTTGTGCAGTTTTAGAAAATTCGATCAATAAATCTACAAACTTACCTTGAAGCGATGGATGTAAATGCAACTCTGGCTCGTCTATCAACACGATAAGTTGTTTACCACTCTGTTGAGAAAGATAGAAAGAATACAGCAATGAAAAGATCATCTCATAACCAGATCCCATCATATCTAAAGGAATTTGTTGATTGTTTTCCTTCTTCTTAGCAAAAAAACACTTTCCAAATGGTTGCCAATTGTCAACAAAGTTGAGTGAAATCTTCGAACCGCTCACTTCCTCGAATTTATTGATTGCACTTACCAATAATTCATTTTCCACTGAAGCCTTAACCGCATCCAGCTTCGCACTTTCGTCTTCAATCCCATCTTCTTTACCCTTAATATACTGATAGTTGAAGTCCTCCATTAAACGATCAAAGCGGGTAGAGTTGTATGTCCCAGATCTAATTTGAAAAGTCCTATTTCGATCCAAAAATAAAATATCATTTTCACTAAATCTTTGCCCCTTAAAAGGGTTGTTTACGTTAACACGAAGATCAGGACTGTTATCGCTAGGCTTCGACTGATTATCTGCCTTAATAAATTTTTGATCGCTGACAACAATCGAAGATAAATATGATTGATTTCCTCTAGATCTAACACCCGCCTCAAAAGAAAAACCCTTCGCTTGAAATGAGCCTCTCGGCATTGTACCGTCAACCTCGAAGTTTCCACTAGCTAAGACTTCGATATGAGATTTCTTGTCAGGATCATCAAAATCCTGCAAAGAGAAACTCTCTGCCTTGTAATTCAAAAGTGGTAGTGCAATAGCATCGAGTAACGCTGTTTTTCCACAACCATTCTCACCAACAAACACAGAAAGGCCACTGCCCTCATTAGTGTCATCAGGAATGTTAATATCATCCAAAGTAAATATGCTTTCCGATGGAAATAGCCTAAAATTTTGTACTTTTATTGTTTTTATAAACATACTTAGCCAATAAGATCGTCAACTTTAATTTCACCCGCCAACATTAATGGCATAATTTTATTAATTATCGCTTTTATGCTTTTATTTCTGTCATGGATTCTTAACATTTCTTCAGCAGTACTAGAAGATTGCTCGATAGGGACACCTAATAACTCCACATATTGGAGAGAACTAATAAAATTGACTACCTTATCTTGTTCTTCCAGAGTAGGTACTGCAATTTCGAACTCAAACAAATCATACTTATACAATTCAGGATAGGTTGAACCGTTCGCAACCTTATCAAGATACAACTTATTCACCTTTAACCAGTAGGCGAGGTATTTTGGCCTTATCATTGGGCCACACTCGAAGTTAAGAAACCCTTGATTTGTGGCCATTGGAACGGAGTTAATAACGACACAACCAACAGGTGCTCTTTTTGACAACATCACAGTTCCTGGCTGAAGAATTTTTGCTGAGCTACTTGCTATACCTTCATGAGTTACATATCTTTCTGTCGAACTCACATAGAGTTGTCCATCTAGATTTGTGATTTCTTTTGGGGTTAACCATGGGATATTCCCTCCCCAGTAGTTATCGTTTCTAGTACTCGGTGTACTACCACTGCTGACATTTTTAATAATGCCATCTTTTGAAGGCATTAGAGTACTTTTTAACCACTTTGTCGGTTGATCTAAATATGGTTTAGCCATTTTTTACTTTCAACAAATTTTCTTTAACTAATAGTGATAACTTTGTAACTTCATTTAAACGTCTTTCAATAATATCCATAGAGGTTACTAGCTCATCTTGACTTACCTCAATCTTTTCCTCATCACTAAAACCAACATACCTACCAGGAACCAGGGCATATTGATGTTCAGCGATTTCTGACAATTTTGCAGAGTAAGTAAAACCAGAGGCATTTATATATTGTGGTTGAGTTTTCCATTTTTTATATTCATTGACTATTCGTGAAATTTCTTCGCTCTTAAATACCTTATGCGTTCTATCTTCCAGCACACCCCATGATCGAACATCAACAAACAACACCTCCCCTTGTCGGTTCCTCTCATTTGTCCTTTTGTTTCTTGTTACAAACCAGAGTGATGCTGAAATTTGTGTGTTGTAGAACAATTGTGTGGGCAGTGATATAACACAATCTATTAAATCGCTATCAACCAATGACTGTCTTATTTGTTTTTCAGATTTCTTATTTGTTGACAATGATCCATTTGCAAGAACAAACCCAGCGATGCCTGTAGGTGAGAGGTGATGGATAAAATGCTGAATCCAAGCATAGTTAGCATTGCCAGTGGGCGGAGTGCCGAATTTCCACCGCACATCATCTTTGTATTTCTCTCCACCCCAGTCACTATCATTGAAAGGAGGATTGGCCAAAACAAAATCAGCCTTTAGATCTGGATGCTGATCTTTGGCGAAACTATCGGCATTTCCCTCACCTAAATTCCCCTCGATACCTCGAATAGCCAAGTTCATTTTGGCTAACTTCCAAGTAGTCGGATTGCTCTCTTGTCCGTATACCGCAATATCACCAACTCTACCGCCATGCTCCTCTACAAATTTCTCGCTCTGAACAAACATCCCACCACTACCACAGCAGGGATCAAATACACGGCCTTTGTAGGGCTCTATCATCTGTACCAACAGCTTTACCACAGAAGCAGGAGTGTAGAACTCACCGCCACCTTTACCCTCGGCACTGGCAAATCTACCGATAAAGTATTCATACACACGGCCTAACAAATCCTTTGACTTTGATTCTTTATCACCCAAACCAAGAGAGCTAAAAATATCAATAATTTCACCCAATCGTTGTTTGTTGAGATCAGGGCGAGCATACCTTTTAGGGAGAACGCCCTTAAGGCTCGGGTTTTCCTTTTCGATGGCGATCATGGCATCATCCACAATCTTGCCGATTTCTGGCTTCTTGGCGTTTTGCTTTAGGTAATCCCAGCGGGCAATCTCTGGCACCCAAAATACATTTCTCGCCTTGTAGGCGTCTTTGTCTTCCCACTCACCGTCATAGGCTTCTGTGTCATTCTTGATGGATTGATAGGTTTCTTCGAAAGAATCGGAGATATATTTGAGGAAAATAAGGCCAAGCACCACATGTTTATATTCAGCAGGATCCATGTGGCCACGCATCTTATCTGCTGCTGCCCATAATTTCTTTTCGAAACCAAGATTAGCTGATGTTTGTTTTGTCATAATTTTCTTAATTCTCTTATTTAATTTTCTATCTATTACGCGAGATGTACGCTTCGATGTCTTTCTTGCGATACCGTCTATCTCCCACACCTTTGCGATTGCCCACACGGACGGCTTTGAGTAATCCCTGCCTGTCCCATCGCCGAAGCGTCTGGGTGCTTACATTCAAAATCTTTGCTGCTTGCTTAATGGAAAGCAATTCCTCAAGTTGTTCATTCATACAAGTTAATCTTTATTATACAAAATTGTTCAAACAAAAAGAATGTATAAATCTAGTTAGTGGCTAGTTTATTACCCCTACTTATTAACTGGATTCCTATTAACTCCAAAGACTATTTCTTACTGATTTTGCCTAGAAGTAATAGACTTGAAACAGAAATAACTAGGGATGTTCATAACCCTAGTTACATTTACAAAATATGTGTATGTAGGGATATAAACCCAAGGCTGACAACATCTCAGACAGACATGCTTTAAATTCAATGGAGATCAAAATGTACAATCCTGCTGGGGAGGGGTATGCCTGATCACTTATCTTCTTTCTTACTAAACAACGTTTCCTTAACTGGATAGTCATTGCTTCCATATTCATCCAAAAAATCTTCAATCGCTTTTTGTGTAAACCTATACTTCCCTTTAGTGCCAGGCAACTTAACGTACTTGATTTGTTCATTACGACACCAACGCCTTACGGTTTCACCGCTAACGCTAAACATTTTCATTAGATCTTCAACTGTGTACTTAAACTCAAGATTTATGTTGGACATAATAAGTAGGATTGTAAACATTTTATGCACGCAATGCAACTAGTGCTTGACATTCAGTTAATAATTGTTAATAATGAGGTTATGTTGCATAACATGTATAACGTGCATAATAAGAAGGGATGTCAAACAACCAAGAGTGAATGGTTGGATGTACTAGCCCAGAAGATCGCCGAAGTTCGGTTATCAGAACTTGGGTTTAATTTCATCCCAGGCATTGCCCCTTACTTCAAAAGGTTCAGGAAAAGTCTGGAGGCTAAGGCCTTCATAGTTAAGAGTGTGAGTTTAGTAAGAAATGATCCAAATACTATAAAAAGATGAAAAAACGTGCTTACGGTTTCGTTAGGTGGAACAAAGAGAAAAACTCAACTCCCCCTCTCGAAACACAGAAAGCACGCATCAATGACTACTGCAACAAAAATAAACTCGAATTGGTAGAAACTTTTGTTGACACTTCATCCCCCGTTCATAGTGTGTTCGATCAAATGATGTCTAGGTGTAGGAAAAAAGACTCAATCCAAGAGATTGTAGTCACTAGCTGGGACAGGATTTCTGATGACGAAACCGAATTTTGCCTCATCGAAACTATCCTAGATCGAAAACATATTAAGTTAATCAAATTGGAGGAACTATGAAAAACAAAAAACAAACCAAGAAAGCAGTGGTGTACGCCAAAGTAGCATCACCAGCAGTAGATACTACCCAACAATCAACTGATTCACAGGAAAGGGCATGTAGGGAGTGGGCAAGGCAAAATGGTTACGAAATTGTCGGCGAGTATCAAGACGTTTGCTTCAATGACTCAAAACTAGACGACAGAAAAGCATTGATTGATACCATTGCGAGATGTCAGAGCAAAACTAGCCCGATTGACGTATTGCTTGTTACAGATTTGGATAGGTTATCCAGAAACACCGTTGAGCTACTTTTTATCAAAAGCCAGATTGATTTGAACGGCACAAAAATAATTACTGTAAACCAGCAAATGACAGAAGATTTCACAAAAGGCCAGCTATTCGAATCTGTTATCGCAAGTGCTAATGCTTTTTCTAGAACAATTGAAAGGAGGAAATATGAAAAAAGCAGTAATCTATAATCGCGTATCTGATGCGGGACAACTTGAGGGACAATCCTTAGAGGTACAGCAAGAGTTGTGTGCTAAATGGGCACGAGAGCACCAGTATCAAGTAGTAGGCGTGTTTACCGATGCAGCCAAGAGTGGCACCAAAACAGTCGGGCGTGAGGCTTTGGATGATGCCATTATTAGATGTACAGACAAATCTGATCCAGTTGATGTGTTACTTGTCATTGATACAGATAGACTTGCCAGAAACGAGGTTGATCACTTCTTTATCAAAAATGAATTGAAGAAAACCAACACTCGAATAGTGGCTATCAATCAACCGATGATAAATGATACTGCTGAAGGCCAGTTTTTCGAAACCATCATGGCTGGCACCAATGCCTTTTATAGTAGATTGACAGGTAGAAAAGTTAAGAAAACCTTAGAGAAGAAATGCCGAGATGGTGATTGGCCAGGCCCTCCGCCGTTAGGTTATGTTAACGCCAACATTGGCACCAAAGACAAACCTCATCGAGTTATAAAGATTGATCCAGAACGAGGAAAATACTTGACTGAGATGTTTCGGCTGTTTAGCACGGATAAATACAGTGTCGATCAGATCCGAGATATGCTCTATGAGGATGGATTGAGATCCAAAAATGGCAAAAAAGTGTCTCGCAGTTGCCTCTACAGCTACCTCAAAAATGTTTTCTATATTGGCAAGTTCGTATATAAGGATGAAGAGTACAGAGGAAATCACAAACCACTTACCACCAAGACGATCTTTGATCTATGTCAGAAGATAATGGAGAGAAACAACCACAACGCCTGTAGACGAAGGAAATACAAATGGTTGCTTACAGGTGTGGCCTACTGTCATAAATGTGGCTCCAGACTGTATTGCAGCCATAACCACAAAAAGAAGATGGCCTACTATCACGGCTCATACCCTAAAGGTTGTAAGCAATATATACCATTGGAAGAGTTAGAGGATTTAGTAGCCGAAGAGTTGAAAAACATCAAGTTTTCAGAGGAGTTTAAGCAAAAGATACATGACAAAGCCAAAGAGTTGATCCAACAGACAAGAGAGTCCCGAAATGAGGAGGTTCAGCGTCTAAGGAACAAGGTTAAGGCTCTAGAGACAAGAAGAAACATCCTAGAAGATAGCCTGCTGGATGGAACAGTTGATAAGGCCACTTTTAAGAGGAAGCATGGGGAGATCAACTATGAGATCCAGGGATACGAGAATGATATTGCCAATATCGAAAACCAGAGAGGCTTTGATGTTAATCTAGCCTCCGAGATACTCGATCTGGATACCAATCTATACGAAACGTACCAGAACGCCGTTTTTGAGGCCAAGAAGCATTATCTATCTATTTTCTTTGAAAAAATCGAGGTAGCAGACAAAAAGATCCAACATGTAACCTATTCGCCATTGTTTCAAAAACTACTTGATGCCGAACAGGTTACAGTTAGTTCGAAAAGGCTCCCCGACTAGGACTCGAACCTAGAACCTTGAAGTTAACAGCTTCCTGCTCTGCCATTGAGCTATCGGGGATTAATTTTTAAATAGCCAATACTTACAAAACCCAAAAAGTACCAACTGCACGCTATTATACTCAAAACCCCCAAATTTTAGAAACACTAAAAAACTCCTCCCGTTGTGATATAAATTTATCTACCATGAACGAAACACCCTATCCCACAATCACCAGATTCCCCATTCCACCACGATCCACCGCCGAAAAGCTCAAGTCACACATCCATCAAGTCATAGACTTTGGAACAACTCAAGAAGATCAAAAAATCAGTCATGTACTTGAACAACTAACCCAAAAACCCCTACCCAAAGGAAAACTTCTTCAATCTAGCCTCAGATTTGTTCTATCCCATTTCCCGCAGAAATTTCGTGACAAACATTTTAATAATTACTTTGCAAACGCCCCAATCCCCGACGATAACACCCAGCTTGAAGTCATAGGTGAAGGCGGAGTTAACAAAGTATTTGCCATCTCTCTGGACTCTCAATCACCTTCGATTGCAATCGGAATAAGTAAAAAAGATTTCGAATCCAAAGACGAAGCCTTTACATTTGCAGAACATCAACAACAAGAGCATGACTTAATCGCATCCTTCTTCCAACACATTCCTAATGTTATTCCTGACGAACAATACGCTATTTTTCAAGGGCCTCGCCAAAAATATAACGTCATGCACTTCCAAAACTTTGTTGAAGGTCCAATCCGAGATTTTTTTGATATGCCCGCACAAGAACTCCAAGCATTAATCCAATCCAATCCTCAATTCAATGATCAACTTAAAAAATTTGCACAAACCTGCCATGAACATTCTGATTTTTTTATCCAAAGCCAAATTGATTTCCTCGGCCCCAAGAATCTTGCCATAATTGGAAAAGAAGGTCGCGAACAATTATTATTCCTCGACCCGCACTTCCGACTCAGCGACCACACACCAGACAAAGAACAAGAAATTTCCAACCGAATTGACTATCTCAGTACTGTTGCAAATCTCTAATCTCATCCTCCCAATCTAATAACTACAATTCCCTCCAATCCAAAGACCCAATAAATATCTTATAGTATTGCAATAACAACTTACATGCAGTATAATCGCCAACAAGGTTTCTTGTATCAATGATCTAGTCATTTTCGACCGGATTAATATACATCTAAACCGCTCTTTGAAAATCCAAGTTTATAAGAATTAGAAAAATCTCGTTTGCTTGTTTATCGTTTTAAAACAAGCCCCTGTGTTAGCATAAATTTAAGTTTTTCTTGTTCCCTTCGGGGACAGAAAGGAAGTGTCTCATGCGCAACTGGCGCAATCTTACATGGCTCATAGCCAGTGTATTTCTAGTCTTGAGCATAATCGCAGGATCTACTCCTGCCTTCGCTCAAGACATTGTCCCTGCGGAATCGTTTTCTCCTGCCTTTACCGGCCAGGGGATCAATGTTGAACCAGCTAGCGGAAATTGGAATTACCCTGATAAGTTTAGGGTAACCAATATCAGCAACAAGGCAATCACGATCAATTATTTCCTTGACTGCTGGGACACGAGTGTTTGCCAAGATTCAAAGGACACGGTTGTCGTTGTCCTCCAAGCTTACCAATCAATTGAGCTTGGTTTGGGACGAATTTGTGCCAAATGGCAACTAGATATGACATGGTCGGGCGGAGGCCACTGGGGTGGTATTGCAGAGGCTGAAACCAACTGCACAACCCCAACGTCGACACCTACCACGCCACCAACTGCCACTTCAACACCGTTGCCCACGGCTACAGCCACGCAAGTGGTGACGCCAACAGCAACTGCTACAATTCCGGTCGTTCCGACGG
>CAZLQM010000003.1:0-76105 GCA_964561945.1 uncultured Gammaproteobacteria bacterium
CATGAGTTTGAGGATGGAAATATATTATGGAATTGAAAAAGATTGATCAGAAAGTATTCAAACTGCTTGAAGAAGAAAAAAAGCGGCAAGTGGATACACTTGTAATGATTCCTAGTGAAAATTACATGAGTGAAGCAGTCTTGTCGGTTTTGGGTTCTGTGTTTAGCAATAAGTATTCTGAAGGATACCCTGGGAATCGTTATTATCAAGGTAATGAGGTTTATGATAATTTGGAGAATTTGGCGATTGAAAGGGCTAAGGAGTTATATGATGTCGAGCATGTAAATGTACAACCATATTCGGGATCAGTCGCTAATGCTGCTATTTATATGGCGTTATTACAGCCTGGGGATACATTGATGGGGATGAAGCTTAAAGATGGCGGACATTTGTCACATGGGCATGACAAAGTGACTTTTGCTGGGA
This sequence comes from uncultured Gammaproteobacteria bacterium, assembly GCA_964561945.1. Taxonomy (GTDB): domain Bacteria; phylum Patescibacteriota; class Microgenomatia; order CAYXHB01; family CAYXHB01; genus CAYXHB01. The sequence goes on from CAZLQM010000003.1 coordinate 427, forward strand.
CGTATTTTCGAGCGGTTCATTATGGTGTAGGTGAGGACGGATATATTGATTATGAAGAAGTTGCAAAAATCGCTCGTGAAGAAAAGCCTAAGTTAATTGTTTGTGGTTATAGTGCGTATCCTAGATTAGTTGATTTTGCTAAGTTTTCAAAAATTGCTAATGAAGTTGGAGCTTGGTTGGTGGCTGATATTTCGCATATTAGTGGATTAGTTGTGGGTAAAATGCATCCTACGCCCGTGCAGTCTGCGCATATAATAATGACAACCACTCACAAGACTCTGAGGGGTCCGCGAGGGGCAATGATCATGGTGACGCGCAAGGGTGTACGTAAGATGTCTGATTTGCCACAAAAAATTGATAAAGCTGTGTTTCCTGGGATTCAAGGTGGACCGCATAATAATCAGATTGCGGCATTGGCTGTGGCATTGGCTGAGGCTAAGAAGTCTCCGTTTAAATTGTATGCTCGTAAAATAGTTCAGAATGCGAATGTATTGGCAGGTGAATTGGTTAATTATGGTTGGAATCTGGTGACCGGAGGAACTGATACACATCTGTTATTAGCTGATGTGCGAGCTTTTGGGGTGAGTGGCAAGGTGGCAGCAGTAGCTATGGAAATTGCTGGTATGGTTATGAATGCTAATGCAATTCCTGGAGATCCCAATGGACCACTTAATCCAAGTGGTCTGCGTTTCGGGACTCCTGCAATAACTACTCGTAATATGACTGTGGCGGAAATGAAATTAATTGCAGGTTATATGAATGAAGTAATGGAAGTGATTCGTGATTATGGAGATAAAGTGGATGGACTTTATCAAAACAAGAAATTAAGAGACATCGGTAATACTGTGGCAAAAATGGCAAGACAGTATCCTGTGCCTGGGATGGAAGTAGAGGAAGAAGTTAAGAAAGACTAGAGGTTGGAGTTTATTTAAGAAGTCGGGCTAGGGTGCGAGGAATTTGAGTCGCAAGATCATCGGCATTGAAAAATGGACCATACGATTGAGAAAGGTCATTGGCTGCGGCTTTGGAAATAAAGACAGAAGCGATAGCTGATAAGTGAGCGGGATTTTTGCAGGCAAGGCTAGCGATTAGAGAAGCAAGACAATCGCCCGTACCTCCTTTGGAAAAGCCGCGATTAGTGCCGTGATCCAGTGTGGATTGTCCGTTGGGGGAGACAACCAGAGTGGGATCGCCTTTGGCGACTATGTGGGTTTGGTAAGTTTGGGAAATAGATTGGAGAACTTGAGTTTTTTGTTCTAGGTCTTGAGGAAGAATTGTATTGAAGAGAATTTGGAATTCTTTGGAATTAGGTGTAATTATGGCATTGGGAGGAATGTCTTGGGCTTTGATTACTTGAAGACTGCCTGCGTCAATAATCCATTGTTTATTGGGGAACTTGGAGGTGAGGTCGAGAGTGATTTGTTGGGTTATTTCGCCAATGTGATCGAGAGTGTCGTGGTCGGGGTGTTGGAATTCAGAGTGAAATCGTTTGAGACCTGGGCCGATTAAAACAGCATCGGATTTGGTAATGTAAGCATCAACTTCTTCAAATGGAACCCAGATAAAACTTCCAAGGCGACTTTTGAGAGAGTGAGCTGTGTGTTCAAATTCGTGGGTTGGAGAAGTAAAGAAAACCATGTCTACGATGTGTGTGGCGATGATAAGAGAAAATAATGCCGGTCCATGGAACAAGTCTGAGCCTGCGATGATAGTTAGCTGGCCGTTAGTTGATTTGGCATCATGTTCTTGAGGCTGATGAAGAAGCTTGAGAAGATTGGGATCAAATTCGGGGGGCATAGATATTCATTATAAGGGATGAGGAAAAATTTGATACTATTGAGTTATGATTTTTGATGGAAGGGCGTACGCAGGTTTGATAATTGAAAAGCTGAAAGAAAGAAGAGAGATGCTAAGTGTGGAGCCTCACTTGGTGTGGTTGTGTGTAGGTGAAGATGAGGCAAGTGTGATGTATGGAAAGCTAAAAGCGAGAGTGGCTGAGAAATTGGGAATAAAATTTACAAAAGTTTATTTGGGGAATGAAATTGATGAAGAGGATCTTAAATCAGAAATAAGGAAATATTGTGAAGATAGAGAGGTGCATGGGGTGATGGTTCAGTTACCGGCAAAGGTAAAAGGAAATTTGTATCGGGTATTGGGGGAAATATGGGTAACTAAAGATGTTGATTGTCTTAATCCGTACTCTGTGGGTATGTTGATGGCGGGGAGTGGAGTTAATATGCCTGCGACAGTGGGAGCCGTGGGACAGATTCTTATGTATGCTTTGGGCGAAATTGAAGCGCCAATGTATGATTTGGGTAGTTTATTAAAACAGGGGAAGGTTTTGGAGGGAAAGAGAGTGGTAGTTATTGGCGGAGGATGGGAAGTGGGTAAACCATTGGTGGGGTTGTTATCAAACTGGGGGGCAAGTGTGTTATGGGTCCGATCGAGCGAACGAAATTTGGGTGAAATTGTTAAATTGGGAGATGTGGTAATTAGCGCGACGGGTGAGAAAAATTTGGTTGAAGGATCAATGATTAAAGAAGGAGCCATTGTGATTGATGTGGGTTCTCCTAATGGCGATATAGAGTTTACTTCTGTGAGTGATGTGGCAGGGTTTTTGACGCCTGTGCCTGGTGGAGTGGGTCCTGTAACAGTTGCGTGTTTGATGGAGAATGTAATAAATGCTGTTGAGAAATCTGTTTAGCGGAGTGACAGAGAGAGGTGTTTTTAAATGAATTTTATTTGTGGAATGACGATTTAGAGAAGGATGACTAAGGCTCCTAGTAAGGCTATGGTGACGATGGAACCGAGGATGATTGTTGGAGTGCTAGTGCCTGCTACGGGTAGTGTTGGGCTGAGTTCTGGGGTTGTTTGGGCGATGGTTTTGGGAGTTGGAGTAGGTGTTGGATTAACTCCCGGTGTAGTGGCTGAGGTTGTTGGCTTGTAGCTAATTTCGTTAGAGGCGGAAGAGACGGCACAACCTTTTTGGGATCTGACTACGAAGTAGAAAGTTTTGGTTAGATCGAGGCTATTGATTTGGTAGCTGGTGGTTTTGCCGGTATTAGGAACTCCAAAGAGGTAAGTATTGGGTTGGTAGCCGTAACTTACAATATAGTATTCTACGTTAGCATCGGGCTGAGTCCATGTTAAGGTAACGCTTGAATCGCCAGATTTAGTTGCAGTTAGCATGGTTGGTGCAGGTGGAGCTGTGTCATAGCAACCAGGAGGCGTGGTGGGAGGAGTGGCGGTAGGTGGAACTGGTGTAGCAGAAGCTCTGGTGGTAGGAGTGGCAGTTGGAGTTAGAGTTATGGTGGCTGTTGGTGTTGGAGGGTGGGTTGGGGAGACAGTCCCTGTGGGGGTTGGAGTGGCTGTTAAGCTACGTGTGGGAGTGGGGGTATTGGTGGGTCTGCTGGTTGGAGTGGGTGTTGAGGTAGTTGTGGTACATTGGAAAGGTGCGTAACGTATTTTTTTGGGGTTGATGTCGACAGAGGCTTGGGTGCCTGTATTAAATACCTCTACATAGAGGACCCCTGTGCTGAGATTATTGGTATCCGTAGTGATGGTTCCTGTTATTGGATTGTTACAGATGTTAGTGTGGGTTTTCTTTTGTTGGGTTTGGAGATCTCGGACTATGATATCTTTACAAGGATTAAAGCCGATATTGGAAGGTAGGGTAATACTGTAATTAAGAGTTACTTTGGAAGATTGGGTATCGCAACGTGGAGTGACAACTATTTGCGTGGTATGAGCTTCGGTTGGGGTGGGAGCGATTTTTTGGCGTTTATTGAGGACGTAAGAGATGACTAGAGCAGAAATTCCCAAAATAAGTAGGATGAGAATTCCGATAGTGAGTTGAAGTCGAGTTTTACGAGTAATCATAATTGGACACTTACTATTAGGATTGCAGGTTTTACGTGGGGTTGTCAATTGGCTAGTTGTTTAGTAGAATATGTTCATTACTCACACTTAGTTAGTACTCTCTGCTAGCTTGCTAGTTTTTGCTAAGTGGCGGAATAAGAGAGGCACATAAATAATTTGTGTCTCCTGTTTGTCCGCAAATAGGAGTTTTTTTATGACTGAAGAAGTATCATTAAACGAATTACTTGAAGCAGGATGTCATTTTGGGCATCAGGCTCGTAGGTGGAATCCGAGAATGAAGCCCTATCTTTATGCCAAACGTGATGGTTTACATGTGTTTGATTTGGTTAAAACTAAGGAAGGATTGGAATCTGCGATGAAATATTTGTCTGAAGCGTCTAAGGAAGGTAAGAGAATTGTATTTATTGCAACCAAAAGACAAGCTCAAGATATTGTAAAGGAAGCCGCCATGCGGGCAGGTGTAGGGTATGTGACTGAGCGTTGGCTTGGAGGAATGTTGACTAATTATGATCAAATGCGCCGAAGCATGACGCGAATGAAAAAAATGAAAACGCAAAAAGAACAAGGTCAGCTCAAGCAATATACAAAGAAAGAACAATTGTTAATAGAAAGAGACATTGTTAAGATGGAAAAGAACTTAGGTGGCATGGCAGTGTATGAATCTCAGCCTGAAGTTTTGGTGGTAGTGGATACGAGAAGAGAAAAAGTAGCGGTTGATGAAGCAAGGAGTATTAATATTCCTGTGGTTGGAATTGTGGATTCTAATGCTGATCCCTCGATGGTTGATTATGTGATTCCTGCAAATGATGATGCAGTTAAATCAGTGTTTTTGTTGGTTAATAAATTGGCTGATGCAATAATTGCAGGAAAAAATAAAGTTGAAGAAAAAAAAGAAGTTGTGGATAAAGAAAAGAAAGATAGTAAAGTAAAAAAAGAAAAATAATATGGCAAAATCATCACTTGAGTTAATTAAGAAATTGCGTGAAGAAACCGGAGCTGGGGTGGTGGATTGTAGAACTGCTTTGGAGGAAAATGACGGAGATATAGCTAAGGCAAAGGAATTTTTGGTAGCCAAGGGTTTGGAAAAGGCAGCTAAGAAAGCTGATCGAGTGGCAAACTCAGGATTAGTTTTTGCGTATATTCATGGAGGTGGAAAAGTTGGAGCTATGGTAGAGATTGCTTGTGAAACGGATTTCGTAGCTAAGACAGATGAATTTAATCATTTGGCGAAGGAAATTGCGATGCAAGTTGCTTCGATGGATGCTAAGGACTTGGAAGAATTGTTAGCTCAGTCATATATTAGAGATAGCAAAATGACGATTGATGGATTAGTAAAATCTGCTGTGGCTAAGATTGGTGAAAATATAATGATTAAGAGATTTGTGCGGTATGGATTGGGTGAAGAGATTGAATAATTTGAGTGATTCTTTTTGGAGTGAGTTTTTGGTAGACTATAGTTATGGACGCGACAAATATTAAGTCACGAATGAAGGCAACTGTTGATGCAGTGGCTGATGAGGTGAGTCGGATTAGAGTAGGTCGAGCAACTCCTTCTATCGTAGAGAATATTGTTGTGCCTGCTTATGGAGGAACTCAGATGTTACGAGTTATGGAGCTTGCAAGTATTAATATTGAAGATACTCAGACTATCGTAGTACGACCTTGGGATCAAAGTGTAATTGGTGAAATTGCTAAAGCGATTAACAATAGTGGATTGGGTTTGAATGGAGCAATTGATGGAGAGATTGTGCGAATCAGAATTCCTGAGTTGACGGAAGATCGAAGGAAAGAATTTGTTAAATTATTAGGAGTAAAAATTGAGAATGGGAAGATTGCAATTCGGCAAGTGAGGCATGATGTGATGGCAGATGTAAAGAAAGACTTTGAATCCAAGGCGATTGGAGAGGATGAGAAATTTCGAATTGAGAAAGATGCTCAGAAAATTACTGATGATGCTATCGCTGAGATTGATGCAATTGCCAAAGCTAAGGAAGAAGAATTGATGAAGGTGTAGTTTGTGTAATGTGGAGTGGAGAGGGTAAATAGTGGTGAAGTGTGTAGATTTTTTGAGGTTTTTTTAGAAGAGAGACTTGGACTTGTTGTTTGATTAGTTGAACGGGGATGGATTTGGTGTTTGTCATAATGTGGGTTTATTGGATACAATGGGAAAGATTATGTTGACATTTGTAGTGTTTTTTTTGATTTTATCAATATTAGTGATTATCCACGAACTTGGTCATTATTGGGTGGCGAAAAAAAATGGAATATATGTAGAAGAGTTTGGGTTTGGGTTACCCCCTAGGTTGTTTGGAATTAAATGGGGAGAAACGTTGTATTCGTTGAATTGGCTACCGTTTGGAGGGTTCGTAAGGCTATATGGTGAGGATGCTGAAGGGGAAGGAGAGTACGAAGTTGATGGTAAGGTGATTCCTAAGAGGAGAGCTTTTTATGCGCAGAAGCCGTGGAGGAAAGCATCTGTGATCGTGGCTGGTGTGGTAATGAATATAATTTTGGCGGTGGGATTGTTTGCGGGAGCTTATTCGTTTACGGGAATTCCGCAGTTAACTGACCGCGTCCAAGTGATCGATATAACGGATAGTAGTCCTGCTAAAGAAGCCGGATTGATGGCTCGAGATGTAGTAGTTGAGATTGTGCCTGAGGGACAAGAGGCTGTGAAGGTTAATTCGGTTAAAGAATTTGTGGATGTGGTGGGAGCTAATAAGGGGAATTTGATTGGGGTAAATGTAATAAGAGAAGTAGATGGGCAAGAAATTGAGGCTATGGTTAATGTGATTCCACGGGTTGATCCTCCAGCAGGTGAGGGATCGCTTGGGGTGGTGGTTTCGCAGGAAGTTATAAATAAATTTTATCCTTGGTGGCAGATGCCATTTTTGGGAGCTTGGGAGGGAATGAAAGAAGCCTTTGCATGGGCCGTAATGATCTTGCAAATGTTGGGGACGATGGTGATGACAATTTTGCGAGGAAATGTACCACAAGGAGTAGCGGGACCTGTGGGTATTTATCAAGTTACAGGAGACGTGGTTAACTATGGTTGGTTGGCTGTTGTTAGGTTCTTGGGTGTGTTATCGTTGAATTTGGCGGTGATGAATATTTTGCCGTTGCCTGCTTTGGATGGAGGTAGATTGTGGTTTGTAATTTATGAGGCAATTACAGGTAAGAGAGTTAAGCCTGCTTGGGAGAGAAGGATTCATGGAGCGGGAATGATTTTGTTATTAAGTTTGATCGTATTGGTCACAGTGTCGGATGTGGCACGATTGTTTAGTTTTGATTTGCAGAGGATTTTTTAGGTTAGGAAAGTAAATTTTGCGTAAAAATTGGAGTGTGTTAATAATAGAGTTTTAAGTATTTACATGATATTATAGGCTTAATATCGACATCTGCGCTGATAGGTTTTGACAAAATTACACGAGAGGAGAGACCTGTGGATAATAAGAGTGATACTTTAATTGATTTGCATGGACAAAAAAATGAATTGGATATGGAATTGGGAGCAATTTATCATGAGAATTTGCGATTACTTGATTTATCTTTACTTCCGATTCAAAGCGTGGTGGATTATTTAGATAAGATTATTGACCTACTTACGGAAAAGTGGACAGTAGTCGAAAAGATTGCTGTTTGGTATGAAGCAGATGAAGAAATATCTACTGTATGTAAAGAAACGTTAGCGTTGATGAATGATGCTAGTGAAACAAGAGCTGTTTACCAAGGTGTATTGGCTGGAGGCTACAAATTGGCCAAAAATCCGAAGGGAGAGGGCGGTTAGTGAGTTGTTGAATAACTTTTAGCCTTAGTTTCTCTTTGTAGTAATTGTAATTTGAGATTTAGGTGGTTGGTCTTCGTGACTGGCCGCTTTTTTTGATTAATTTTATGTTGAAGATAATTGTCTTATAGTGGATAATGATGGTGCTTGATTTTGGGAGGGGTAAGCCTTTATACTAGTCATGTTATTTATAAATTTCGTGTTTGCACTGATTTTGGATGTTTCTGCTTGCCGGAGTTGGAGGAATTTGATTTTGGCGAGTTGAGAGCTCGAAAAGAAAGTAAAGGCGCGGATTTGGAAGGAGGTGTTTTTTATGGCAGTTGTTATAAAACGCAAAGCCAATGATACAGATGACAAAATGATCGCGGAATTCCGCAAAATGGTTATCGAAAACAATTTAATTGAATACTATAAAAGTAAAATGTTTCATTTGAAGCCATCGGCTCAAAAGAATATTTTAAATAACAGTAGGAAACGTGGTAAAACACAGCCTCGTCGGAGTAAGTAAATTAATATGGCTTTGATAGATACGTTAAGCGAGGATATGCGACAGGCAATGAAGGCTGGAAACAAGCCATTGCTTGGAGTGTTGCGGTTGTTGGTGAGTGAGTTGAAGTATCGATTGATAGATAAGAGTGATTTGACGAAGGATGATGAGATTGCTTTTCTTATGTCTGAAGCAAAGAAAAGACGAGATTCAATCGAAGCCTATAAAAGTGTTAGCCCCGAGAGAGCAGATGCCGAGAGAGAAGAATTACGAATAATTGAAACATATCTGCCAACCCAGCTGAGTGATGCGGAAATATTAGAAGTAGTCAAATCTGTTAAGAGTGAAAATCCAAGTTTGGCGATGGGGCCACTTATGGGCAAAGTAATGGGTCAAATTAAACAGAATGGTGGATTAGTAGGTGGATCGCGAGTGAAATTAATGGTTGAAGAGATATTTAAATAAAGAGTCTTTATGTATAGTATTGATATAAAAAGTGATAGTAGATATCCTATTGATAGGGACAGAATTCGAGGAGCAATTGAAGATGTATTGCAAAAAGAAGGGATAAAAACTGATGTGGAAGTAAGTGTGTTTGTGGTGGGAAAACGCAAAATGCATGGATTAAATTTGGAGTGGAGAGGGCTAGACTATGCGACTAACGTACTGTCTTTTTGTCAGGGCGAAACTAAAGATGGTAGTGGTGAGTACGCATATCCTAATAATCAGGTGTTGTATTTGGGTGATGTAGTGGTGTGTTACCCTGTGGCGCGCGAACAAGCGCGGGAGTCGTGGTTGATGGTAGATGACTGGATTGAGACTCTCGTACGACACAGCATGGAGCATTTGTTAGGTAGGCATCATGTTTAGGTTTTTGGTGAGGTTGGAGCTTGAGAAGAATTTATTTTTGCTTGCAATATAAGGATATTGAGGTTAGATTTAGAGTCAATGGCTTTTTATCTTAAGTATCGTCCACAGTTGATAAGTGAACTTGATTTACCTGAAGTAAGAGAATCGTTACTTGGGTTACTTAAGTCAAAGTCTTTGCCTCATGCATTGTTATTTACGGGAATTCGGGGAACAGGTAAAACAAGTAGCGCGCGTATCTGGGCAAAGGCGATAAATTGTGAGAAGAGAGGTAGGGATTATGAGCCATGTAATAAGTGTGCTAATTGCGAGTCGATTACAAGCGGACGGAGTGTGGATGTGGTGGAGATGGACGCGGCCTCGAATCGCAAGATTGATGATATTCGGGATTTGCGTGAAAAAATTAGATTGGCTCCAACTGCGTTGAAGTATAAGATTTACATCATTGATGAGGTGCACATGTTGACGAATGAAGCCTTTAATGCGTTGCTTAAGACGTTGGAAGAGCCGCCTATAAATGTTTTGTTTGTGTTATGTACTACGGAGATTGATAAGTTGCCTGCAACGATTGTGTCGCGGTGTGTGAGAGTTAATTTTCGAATGGCAGGATTAGAAGAGATCGCTAATTCTCTAGCGCGAGTAGCTAAAGGAGAAAAAATAAATATTGATAAGGAAGGAATTGATTTGATTGCCAAGTTGGGCGAGGGGAGTTTTCGCGATGCGACGAAAATGTTGGAGGAGATTGCTTGGATGGAGGGTAAGATTACGCAAGAAAGAGTTGAGGAGTTTTTTCATATAATCGGTGGGGAGATGGAGACTTTGGGGCAGTTGATAAATTCCAAGGATGGATTGGGGATAATGAGTTTTGTGGAGTCTCGAGTCAGTGGCGGTGGGGATATAAAATTGTTAGCCGGTAGGGTCTTGGATTATTTGCATGTAGAATGGAAGAAGGCTTTGGAAGGTAAGAGTAGTTTAAATTATAGCGCCGGTGAAATAGGAAGTCTGATTGATCGAGTGGATGAGTATTGGTGGAGATTTAATACGGCGCTTAAGGCCCAGTTGCCTTTGGAATTGGCTTTGGTTAATTGGTTAGAGGATCAAAATGATGGAAGTAATACAAATAAAAAAGTGAATGAAAAAAAAGTGATTAATCTTGAGATAAAAGGACAAACTCAAGATGTTAAGAAATCAGTCAAGGTTGAAGAACCAAAGGTCGAAGTGAAGAGAGCCCAATCGAAAGAAGTGATACCAGATGAATCTAAAACAGGTGCGAGCGTTGAAAGTATTGTGTTGGTTTGGGATGAGATTCTGGGGAAAGTGCGACAAAGGAATATTTCAGTCGAGGCATTTTTGCGTGCAGCTAGACCTGTGCGATTAAATAACAATCGATTAGTTTTAGAATTGGCGTATTCGTTTCATCGGGATAAATTACTCGAAGAAGCAAATCGGAGGCTGGTGGAAGAGGTGGTAAGTAATTTGGTGGGGTTAAATTTGGGTATTGAGTGTGAATTAAATATAAAATCAAGTTCGCTTGGTAAAGAAAAGGTAGTGGAAATTAAACCCGTATTTGTACCTTCGGCTGTGCGGAGTGTCCCAAGTGAGAATGCGGTTAGTTCTAAGAAATATGGTGGTGGATTTGGGCGGAGAACCATATCATCACAGTCTCCAGTGCCGACTGAGGAAGATGATGCGTTGGTGGAGTTTGCGGAGGAGTTATTTGGAAAGTGAGGGATTATTTGATATTTTGTGGACTAATGGGTTATGGCAATTGAAATTCGAGGACAAAGGGATTTAAGAATAGTTGTGAGTGAGGCAGAAAGTCAGCCCGTAACTGATAGATTAGAGATTTCATTTTTGGATTTAGAATTAAGAAATAGGTCTCGAGGAGGAAGTAGGGTAGAGATTCCAGCACCTTCAAGACGAGGAACTGGACATCGGGGAACTTGGGCGCGGGAATGGGGAGAGATATTAGATTAGGGATTGGAAGGTGAGGGATTTTGGTTGTTAATGTGGACATATGTGGTGAATGAGCACGATACCTGAGTTACGTCGAAATCGAGGATATTTACTTAATCCGCTTGAGCATGGGTTTCGGCCTGAGAGGTTGCGGCAGGAAGCGACTTCTAATAGTAGCCAAAGAATTGATACTCAGATTGCTAAGCAAGATGATGGAGGAATTAGAGCTATTAATTTCCCCATGAGAGTTCCAGTTGAAATTAGTGCTGATGACTAATACAATAGGCTAATATGTTGGATAAATTAAAGCAGGCGGGTCAGATGGCCAAAGCTATGAATGAAGCTCGCAAGTTACAAAAAGCCTTGGAAGGAGAAAAGGTTGAGATTGAAGACAATGGAGTTAAGGTCGTGGTTAATGGGGTGCCAAGGATTTTGGATTTTTCGGTGAATGGAGTTAGTAACAAAGCTGTAATTAATGTATTGAATAAGGCGATAGAGAAGGCTCAGATGGCTTATGCTACGAAAATGCGGGAAATGCCTGGGATTGAAGATATGATGAAAAACTTCATGAAGTAATAAATTTGGTGTTAAGGCATATAATATACCTATGAGCCATGAACCGGATAGTAATTTGGGAGGATTTGTAAAAAATATTGCGAAGGATGTAGTGAGTGATTTGGTGTCAATTCCCAAGGAAGCAGCAAGACAAGCTGTGGGTTTGCCAAGTGAGAATTTGGATCACGATAGAGGGATGGGGAATGGAGATATGGCCCAAGAGAATGAGCGAATTCGTGATGAGTTGGAACAAAAATTAAAATCGTCAGATGAACGGTTGGCCAAATCTCAAGCTGAGTCAGAAAATTGGGAAAATGAGGCGGTAGAGCGAACGCTTATTTATCAAGACCGTGCAGGTGATAGGGTGGCTAAGGAACAAAGAAATGAGCCTGCGGTTGTTGGTCCGGCAGTAATTCAGGTACAAGAAAAATTACAACAAACGGCGAATGTGGGAGGTGCAACGCAAGAAAGTCATTTGTTAGCAAAAGAAAATGAAGTGAAAAAGTCAAATGAAGAGGTGGCACAAGCAGAAAAGGATGAAGTGTATGAATGGTTGTATAAAGCTGTGTGGCAGGGGTATGAAGCTTAAGTGATTTCCCTAATTGGGTAAATGGTTTATGATGGTTGAGTTATGAAAACACCAAGAAGTATATTGCGAGTAAGTGAGGCGTTTGAGCGTTTGCCTGGGATTGGATCTAAGACAGCTTCAAGACTGGCTTATTATCTTTTGCGAGTGCCTCAGACTCAGTTGGATCAGTTTGCAAGTGCAGTGGTTGCGTTAAAAAAAGATACTCATTTGTGTAATATTTGTATGAACCTGGATGAGAATGATCCTTGTAGTATTTGTGCAAATAAAAATCGAGATGCAAGTGTAATTTGTGTGGTTGAACAGCCCTTGGATATTGTGGCGATTGAAACAACGGGAGTTTATAAGGGTCTGTACCATGTGTTGCATGGAGTGGTTGCTCCGCTTGATCACATTGGACCTGATGAAATTTATATTAGCCAATTAGTCCAGAGAGTGAAAACTGGAATTGATGAAGTAATACTTGCACTGAATCCAACGATGGAAGGTGAGGCTACGGCTCTGTATATCCGTCAAGAAATTGAAAAGATTGGTAATGAAGGCTTGGTGATAACGCGGCTGGCGCAAGGGTTGCCACTGGGGGGAGATGTGGAGTATGCGGATAGTATTACATTGGGACGAGCGCTTGAGGGGAGAAGAGGTTATTAGTGTGGTATAATGCGTTGATTATGAAGCAAGAAGTGAGAGGTTCAGATGTTCCATATATAAAAAGAGATCGGGAGTCTGGATTAAATAAAAAAATATATCCTGAAGTCGGGAATCTTCCTGATGCTTGGGCGCGGGCGATAAAGGGATTGGTAGTTGAATTGCCAGAAACAGAAGAAAGAGAGATTGATGGAGTGGTATATAGGTTTGAAATAAATAAGAATTCTGGAGTTAAACCAGATTATAGTGATGTAAAAACCACTTGGGAAAGAAAAGGCATAGCACGTCCAAGTCGTGAAGAAATATTTAAGAATACGGTATGCGATCGAGATGGTGGGAGGGTAGCTTTTAATGGTGAGACTTTTAGGATAGAGAAAGAAAATCCTGGATTTCATGCACGATGTGCATTGAATGGAAGAGCTAAATAATAATTCGTATTGGATATAGACATTTGGTAGTTTTTGAGGCAAAATAAGGGGCAATCATGAAAGGAGGTGATTGTTAATGGCAAATAGAATAAGTAGAGAGGGGATTGGCGGTTTGAGTGCAACAGATGTTCGGGCAAGGCAAGTAGAAGAAGCTCTTAATGCAGGTATGTATGGTCGAGATATAAAAAACGCGACTGTTGGAGTAGACGGGATAACATTTAGAGGAAAAGGAGGAGAAAGATTTGCGACGGTAAGCCCAACAAGTTCAACGGGTGAAGTAATATTTAATTCGGATCCAACAAATAGGAGATAGGGTGCGGGAATTGTTTTTATAAAGGAGGCTATGCCTCCTTTGCGGTAAAGTTGGTAAAGTATGATAGATTATTAATATGGGTGATGGAATTAATGGGGTTGGAGATATAGCTAAAGATTTTGTAAAACAAATTGGTGATTTGCCTAAGGAAATTGTGGCGGATGTTTCTGATCAGGTGATGGGAACGGATTCTAATCAGAAAGATGTTGAACAGGGACAATCAGATGGTAATTCGCAAACAGGTGGAACTAAGAGTCAGAATGACTTGGCAACGCAGGCACGGACTGAGGAACTGCGGATGAGATTGAAGTCGATGATTGAAGGGGAGATTGAGCAACACCATCAGGTAAGGATGGATAATCAAAAACAGCGAGATGAGGATTGGGAAGTGAGGATGGTGCAAGATGAACAAAGAGAACAAGAAGAAAGAGCAAAAGCTCAGGATCGAGTAGCACAGATGATTTATCAGGAGAGAGCAGGATCCGGAGAAACAGGAAAGAGGAAAGGATAGTCATGTTTGACAAAGAAGTGAGTATCGCTAACAATAGCGATTAATTAAAGTGAGTTTTTTATGTCACAACAATAAAATAATATGGAGATTTATGCATTAGATTTGAATAAAATAAAAGACAAGAAAATAGTTGTATTTGGAGTTCATGGAGATGATTGGTTGGAAATTAGTGGGACGCTTAATCAATTATCGCAAGGAAATGAAGTAATTGGAGTTGTGAGTAGCGATGGACGAATGGAAGGGCATGAATTTGAGATAAATGGAGATGAATTTGTAACTAAAAAAATAGAAGAGACACGGAAGTACATTGAGAAACTGGGAATGAAAAAATGTTTGTTTTGGATGTATCCAGATTGGGATTTGGTAAATCGTAAGAATCATATAACTAAAAAGATTGTTAAATTAATGCTTAAAGAACGACCTGACATGGTTATAAATCTCGATCCATGGGGCAAATACGAAGGTTATGAATTGCCTGATGGGCGGGTGTTGGCGTGGTTGGTGATGGAGGGGGTTAAGTTATCTATGAGTCCTCGATGGGTGCAGTTGCATCGATTGGGGAGGCGAATGTTGCAACCTGAGCCACAGATGTGGTTGATGAATCCTAATCAAGTTAACGCGGTAGTCGACGTGAGTGATAAGTGGGACACGTTAAGGGGATTGTTAGAATTATTTGAGTCAAAATTTGATGAGTATGTATCTAAAGATAAATTTCTCAAAAAATGGGACGAGAAGAGTGAATCGAATGGGAAGTTGATTGATGCATTGAAGGGTGAGGTTTTTCGGATAATGAATTATGAAAATGAATGGAATGAAGATAAGTAAATATGAAGTTATTTAATTCATTGAATCGCCAAGTTGAAGAATTGGAAATGGGTGATGGAGAAATGGGAGTTTATACTTGTGGTCCGACTGTTTATAGTTATGTGACAATTGGTAATTGGCGGACTTATACGCTTGGGGATTTGGTCGTACGTGTTTTACGAATGAATGGAAAGGAAGTTAATTATGTGATGAATATTACTGATGTGGGGCATTTGACTGGTGATAATTTGGGTGATGCGAATACGGGTGAGGATCGACTGGAGAAGGCGGCAATTAAGGAAAATAAAACAGCTTGGGATGTGGCAGCTCATTACACGAATGATTTCCTTTATTGGTATGAGAAGCTTAATTTGAGTAAACCGAGTGTTTTTTGTAAGGCTACGGATTATATTGAGGAGCAGATTAATCTAATAAAACAATTGGAGGAGCGAGGATTGACTTATTTAATTGGAGATGGGGTTTATTTCGATGTGCGCAAGTATGAAGAGATGGGGTTTGAATACGGTAAGTTATCGACATTGGATCAGATTCAGGCTGGAGCTCGAGTTGAGGTTAATCAGGAGAAAAAAGATGCGCGTGATTTTGCGTTATGGAAATTTTCGCAAGCTGAAGAAAAGAGACACATGGAATGGGATAGTCCTTGGGGGAAAGGGTTTCCTGGGTGGCATATTGAGTGCAGTGCGATGAGTATGAAGTATTTGGGTGAGCAGTTTGAGGTTCATGTGGGTGGTGAGGATTTGCGTAGTACGCATCACCCTAATGAAATTGCTCAGTCGCAGGGTGCGACGGGGAAAGAACCTTTTGTGAAGTATTGGGTGCATGGAGCTTTTCTTTTAGTTGATGGAGGGCGAATGGGGAAGAGTCTGGGTAATGCTTATAATATGGTTGATGTGGTGGATCGTGGTTATGATCCGTTGGCTTTGAGATATTTTTATTTTACTGGTCATTACCGTAAGCAATTGAATTTTAGTTGGGATGGGTTATCGGCCTCTGCGACTACCTTGCGTAGATTAAGAGAAAAAATAGCAGAGTTGCGAAAGGGGAACTTGGAGATGAAAGAAAATTTTAAAGGTCAGTTGGAGGAGTGGAATCAAAAATTTATGAGTGCTGTAAACGATGATTTGGATATGCCTAGGGCAATTGCGATTGTATGGGATCTGGTGAGGTCTGATGAGGTGGCGAGTGTTAAATATGAATTGGTGGTTAATAATTGGGATAAAGTATTAGGTTTGGATTTGGACAAGGAAATGGTGATAGAGATTGATAGTGTGGTTGAGGAGTTGGTGAAAAAACGTGACGAGGCGCGGGTGAATAAAGATTGGCAAAAGTCTGATGCGATTAGAGATCAATTGATGGAGTTGGGATATGAAGTTGAGGATGGGGCGGAAGGGACGAGAGTGGTTAAGAAGTAGTTTGGGCGGATTGGAGATTGCGGTAGTAGTTGAGGGTGTCAGTTAGTGTTTGAACAAGAGGAATATGGGGTTGCCAGTTAGTGGCTTGGCGGAATTTGGCGCTGTTACCAATAGCAATGGGAATGTCGATGGGGCGGAGTTTGTTAGGATCTTGATGGATGGAAAGGTCAACGGTTGAGAGATGGGTAAGTTGGGTGAAGATGTCTTGAATAGCAATGCCGTGGTCGCTTGAGATGTTATAAACTTCTCCTTGGGGCAAATTAGAAGTCAGAGCTAGGTAGTAAGCACGGACCATGTCACGGACATCTGTATAATCACGAATAGAGGTGAGATTGCCGACTGATATTTGATTGGTCGTAGCAGGAGTTTGTTCGATTGTGACAATTTGAGAAGCCATGTCAGGGACAAAGAAGCCTGTAGATTGTCCTGGGCCGGCGTGGGGAAAGGGACGAAGAATTGTAACGTTGAGATTATGGCTGTATGAAAATTGGTAGCTGAGTCGATCGGCAGAGAGTTTGCTAACGGCGTAGGTGTTGATAGGATTGAGGCTTGATGATTCGTCGATACTTGAAGAATTGTTGGTTTGGCCATAGACCTCAGAGGAGCTAACGTAGATGATTTTGGGTGAATAGGATTTTTGGTTGAGGATTGATTGGTAGATGTTGAGAGTGCCTGTGAGATTGGTCTGGAAGAGTTTGGTAACATCGGTATTCCACGATTGAGAAACAGCAGCTAAGTGAATGATAAATTCAGGTTTGTGAGCGGTGATAATTGAATTGATTGCTTGGGAATCTGTGATATCACACTCAAGATATGTAATGGGATGAGGTTTGGTTTGGGGAGTTTGGAGAACGAGACCAATTATTTGATATTCGGGAATAAGCAAAGGAATTAAGTGATTGGCAACGAAACCGAGTGCGCCTGTGATTAGTACTTTGGGCATGATTAAGTAAATCTTTTGAGATCTTCATCGACCATCAATTTGATCAAATCCGCAAAAGATGTACGAGGTTCCCAACCAAGTTCTTTCTTGGCTAGTGAATAGTCGCCGGTGAGTTCTTTGATTTCGGTGGGACGTTTGAGGTCGTTATCGGAGATGACGTAGTCTTGGTAATTGAGCCCTACGTGGTCAAAGGCAATCTGACAAGCATCGCGGACACTGTAGGCGCGTTTGGTGCCGATAACGTAGTCCTTGGGTTCTTTTTGTTGGAGCATGAGCCACATGGCTTCGACGTATTCTTTGGCGTAACCCCAGTCGCGCATAGCATCAAGGTTGCCAAGGTGGAGTTTGTAATCGGGAGTAACAAGCAGGTGCCCAAGTTCGTTGATGGGGATGTTTTTGGATTTGTTTCTGATGATGGCAGCCCCTGCTGTGATTTTGCGGGTGACGAAGTGGAGTCCACGGCGTGGGCTTTCGTGGTTAAACAAAATACCTGCGCAAGCAAACATATTGTATGATTCGCGGTAGCAACGGATCATCATATGAGCATAGGCTTTGGCGATGCCGTAGGGATTATTAGCGTCTATAGGTGTAGACTCGTTAGCGAAGGGGGCTTGGATGTTGCCAAAGATTTCGCGAGTGGAGGCTTGGTAGACACGGGCACGAGGAGCAAGGTGGCGAACTCCTTCGAGGACACGGACAACGCCCAAGGCGGTGACCTCGCCTGTGTAATAAGGATGGTTCCAGCTGTCAGCTGGAACTGATTGGGCAGCAAGGTTGTAGATTTCATCAGGTTGGAAAGTGCGTAAGATGTGGTTGATTGTTTCGGAATCAGTGAGATCGGCAGCTACGAGGTCAATCTTGCCTAGGAGGTGAGCGATGTTTTCTTTGTAATTGATGCCGGAGCTACGGCGAATAGTGCCTGTGACGTGGTAGTTTTTTTGAAGTAATAGATCAGCTAAATATGATCCATCTTGAGAAGTTGCACCAATAATGAGAGCTTTTTTTGCCATGAAATTATTGGTTTACCTTAGCATATGCAAACTTATATTGGCAAATGAACGATCTAAAGACTTTGACTGGTACTTAAATAAGACTTATAATATGCGCAAGGGTTCAACAGCTGTTGAGCTTATCAGTAAGAACGTTGACAAGGAGAACTGGAATGGCAAAAAAGCTGGATAATGAGCAATGCAGTGCATGGGTAATTATGCATATTGGTGAGGCGGGCGCATTACTTCCCTGCCGTACTTGGGGGAATGGAAAATGTCTTTTGGAAGCAAGACGTGAAGCAGGCATAGATGCGGATGTTCACCATGGTGAATGTTTGGGCGATACAGATGACGGTCCGCTTCCGGTGCAGGAGACTCGGAAAGCTTTTGATTGGCCATGGAGACGTAAAAGTTAGTTACGGTTTTACTGGTACCCCCCCGTTTCTTGTGAGACGGGGGGATTTTTTTGTTAATCTTTTTTGTAATATTTTTTGTTTTTAAGTTGGTCGGGGAGATATGATTTGGCATCATACATTTGGTAGCCTTTGCCGTAATCAAGATCCTTCATGAGTTTGGTAGGAGCATTACGGAGATGTAATGGAATAGGCAGGTTAGCAAATGTTTGGACGTCGTTGACAGCTTGGGAATATGCATTATATGAACTGCGGTCTTTGGGTGATTGACACATATAAACCACAGCATGTGCGAGATTGATGGCACATTCGGGATAGCCAATAATTTCGCAAGATCGGAAGACTTGGTTGGCAAGCAGGAGGGCATTTGAATTGGCAATGCCGATATCTTCAGATGCAAAAATAACGATGCGTCGGGCGATAAAAAGTGGATCTTCGCCTGCTTCGACCATGCGAGCAAGATAATAAAGAGCTGCATCGGTTTGGGAGGCGCGCATGGATTTGATGAAGGCACTGATTGTGTTGTAGTGTTCGTCGCCTTGGCGATCGTAGTAGAGAGACTCACGTTGAGCAGCTTCTAGGATATCTGATTTGGTTATCTTGTGTTTGTTGTTAGCAAGTTCATGGGCGAGTTCGAGGATGTTAAGAGCTGTTCGAGCGTCTTGGTTAGCAAGGGAGATGATAAGGTTAGTGTCTTGGGCGGTGAGAGTTTTGGGAGGTAAGCCTAGGCCTTGGAGTTTGTTGGTAAGTGCAGTTTGGATAAGTTGAGCTAAAGGTTCTTCGGTGAGAGGTTTGAGGGTGAGGACGCGACAACGGGAGAGTAGGGCGTTATTGATTTGGAAGCTGGGATTTTCTGTGGTAGCTCCGATGAGGATTAGAGTTCCTGATTCGACGTGTGGTAAGAGATAATCTTGTTGGGATTTGTTGAAGCGGTGGATTTCGTCGACGAAAAGGATGGTAAGTTGATTAGAGGTTTGGCTACTGGCTACGGCTTGGCGGATGTCTTTGACGCCAGAAGTTACAGCTGAGAGGTGAATTAGATTGCCGTTGAGACTGCGAGCTAAGATCCAAGCTAGAGTGGTTTTGCCGGTGCCCGGCGGTCCCCAGAAAATGAGGGAAATAGGTTTTGAGCTATGGATGATGGAGTGAAGGATTTTGCCTGGGGCGGTGAGATGGTCCTGACCAAGAACTTGGTCAAGAGTTTGGGGGCGCATGCGATCAGCTAGAGGTGTGTAGGTGTTTGTGGTTTGCATTATTTGATTAAGCTGATTATATTTGAATTATGGCTCATAAGATATTAGTAGTAGAAGATGAGGCTTTATTAGGTCAAAGTGTACAGGAAGTGTTGGAGGAGAGTGGATTTGACGTATCTTGGGCTAGGGATGGAGTGGAAACTTGGCGTAAATTGAAAGAGATGGATGAAGTTGATTTGATTTTACTCGATATTATGCTACCTGGAGATGAGGATGGATATGCAATTTTGCGTAGGCTGAAGATGAATAATAGTGAGTACAAAGATGCACTGGTGGTGATGATGACGAACTTGGGTCAGATTGGAGAGATGGATCGTGCTATGGAATTGGGGGCTGATGATTATGTTATTAAGGCAAATGTAGATTTAGATAGACTGGTAGATTTGGTTAAAGAAAAATTAGCGATTGTGAAGGCAAAGAGGTAGATTGAAGATGGGTTGTGGTTGTGATATATTTTGGGCATGAGTATGCATGACGAAGAGGATTCAATGTCTAATTTTGTTGGGGGTATTGCGATGGCAATATTAGATGAAAATATAAAAAATGGTGGAACTTTATATATTCCTTCGATGGGGATTAGGATAAATAATCAAATGGGTTGGAAAGTAGATGAAGAAGGGAAAATATGGGGGACGAGTGATTCGGTTACTTTTGAAGTTACTGATCGTAATGATTTACGGCTTAAGGGTGAGGCTACTGATGAAGTGATTGAGTATGAACGGTTGAGAAGTATTGAAAGAAATAGGATAGAAAAGGATAAATAGGAGGTGAAGGAATTTTGGATTTATTTGGTTAAATGCTTTTGGGGGCTTGGGTGAGGGTGGTGTCGCCTTTGATAGTTTGGCTACCTTTGCGAGGAAGAGTAAAGGTAAAAGTTGTACCTTTGTCTGAAGATGTAAATGAAATCTCGCCTCCTGAAGCATTGATGATCATTTTGACAAGATATAGGCCTAGGCCTGTGCCCTCAATATCTTGGGAAACTACATTGGAGGCTCGATAGAAACGACTGAAGATTTGGGGTTGGTCTTCTATGGGGATTCCCATGCCTGCGTCTTGGATATTGAAAATTATGTCATTATCTTTGCGAGTAATTGAGATTTGGATGGTGCTTTTGGGTGGGGAATATTTACTGGCATTAGAGAGTAAATTGAGGATAACCTCACGAATGAGCATGGGATCAACGTTGAGCGTTTTGGGGACTTTGGTGGTGATTTCAAGAGAAATTTTTTGGTGTTTGGATTTGAAATTGTGGGATAGTTCTGATTGGATGTCTTGGAGTAATTCTTCCAAATTAGTGGGGCGGGGAGTGACTGAGACTCTGCCGGATTCAAGTCGAGAAATATTGAGGAGATCGTTAACTAGGCGGATTTGGCGGATGGTGCTTTGGGACAGATGGGAGACAATTTCTAATTGTTTGGGATTGAGAGGACCGGTTTGGGTTTTGCGGAGTCTTTCGATTAGCCATTTGGAAGCGGTTAAAGGAGTGCGTAATTGATGGGAAGCAAGAGATACGAATTCTGACTTCATTTGGTCGGATAGTTGCTCTTCAGTGACGTCACGTCCGTAGATGTTGACTTGTGATTTGGAAATTGGGACTATGAGAAGAGAGATGATCTGGGTTTGGAGTTGGAATTGATAAGTTCTGTAAAGATTGGATTTGAGGGATTGAGTGATGGTTTCTTGGAGGTCTTTGGGAATGGTGTGTTTGTGATGTTTAGCCCAAAAGGTGAGGAGCTCTTTGCCTGGGGGATTGGAATAGGTTATTTGCATATCGTTAACTTTGAACATGGGATAAGGATATTTGGAGACGAGGTCTATTTTGGTGGTATTGTGTTTGGATTGGGTTTGGGGGGATTGTTTGAAATACAAAATTAGTAAGATAGTTATGGCGCTGATGGTGAGGAGATTCATGGCTACGAGGAAACCAAAAAGAAGTTGGGCTCCTTGGGCGGTGAGCATAGCTCGGTAAGCATTAGAAAGTTGGATGTTAATAGCGATATGATAAGCCCAGAGTGAGGTGAGAATTGCTATTTGCCAGGAATATTTGCGGATAAATTTGAGGAATTTGTGAGTCATGGGAGATTTAGATGAACTTAAGCTAGTTGGCTTATATTATGAGGATTTGTAGGCGTAACTGCAATTATTAGCGGGTTTTGATGTGGGGAAGTGAGTTAATTAGAGGAGTTTTGGTTTAAAGATTGTTGGTAATTCTCGATTAATTCTAAGATCCTTGGCATGATTATTTCGTGTGGTTTGATGTGAGGAGCGGTAATGCTGTCAGGATCGAAAAGTCCAAATTCATGAAGTTCTGCCAATGTTTGTAAATTTATGCCTGCGAGCATGAGATATTTTTCGTGTATTGTACCTCTTAGTTGTTGGGCGAGGATTTCTTGTTCGATATATACCAAGGTTTTACTATTAAAAACATGAGGTTCGTGGCTTTTAAGGGCATCAATTCCATATGCGCCACTACCACGAAAAATTCTCATAGTTCTATTAAAAGCGGTGTGAGCCAATTCACTTGGTGGTTCATCTGGACTGGAGGTGCGGAGGTTTTGGAAGAAAGCGTTGAAGCAGTCTGCAAAATTGCCACCGGCAAGACGCTCTTTTATGGCTGCTAGATAATTTCCGTTGGTGGGACGATCTATACCGAACAATGATTTGAAAGCTGAGGTTTCCCATGCGATAGCTCCAGCTTCGGCCATGACGCTACCTCTGTCACTACCGACATTGTCTGTGAGACTAATTCCAATAGTGCTTTTGTTGATGTGTTGAAGAATATGAACAATTTCGTGATCTAACAATGGTAAGGCACCTGTCGGGCTGAGCGAATTTAGTTTTCGAGATAAACTTTGGGGAATTAGTAACCTACGTGTTTTGGGAAGGTATCCTACGGTTTGGCGTTTGGAACTGATTTCAACTTGGACGTCGGAGATTTGATAGTTTTTGAGGACTTGTTCGGCTAAGTTTTTGAATTCATCAGCATTTATGGTGAGTGTATCTAGGATTTCGGGTGGTATATTTGAGAGAATACCTATAGTGTCGGGATTTGGAGGTTGCTCTAATGTATTGATTAATAGTTCTATTTGAGGAGCAAAACCCCAAAGTCATGGTTTGGTTCGTTGGTTGCAGATCCGTGGATGAATTTATCTCGTCGTGATATTTGACGTGAAGAGGTTTGGTGAGTGTTGTTTGTTAATTCTAGTGGAAGGGGGATATCTGCGGTGAGACATTGTCGTGCATAAATATCAGCATAATTACCTGATTCCGCCAAGAGAACGTTAATTCTTCTTCTATGAATGTTGAGCATGGTTATTTTGGCAAGAGAGGTAACAGTGTCATCACCTTTGAGTTCTTTGGTTTTTGCTTTGTTTATGCGTTTGAGAGATTTGAGCTGGTTGATTTTTTGGATTAGTTCATCTGGATTACGAATGACAGAAAATCTATGAGGAAGAGGGATATTATTTGTTTGGAAATTGTTCTGTTCTAAGTTTTTGATAAATTCTTCTTGTGCGTGTTTTTCGCTATCACCTTCGAGTTGGGATAATTGTTTAATTTGGTTTTGGGTTAATTGAGCATAGTCGTATCTACTTAAGAATTGACTGATATCTTGGATGTTAGCAAAGTCTAATTTATCAATTGGTTGATTTAATGTTTGTGACAATTGTTGTTTGCCTTGATCGGTTAGGAAGTATTCTAGGAAAAAATTAGAAGCTTGGATGGTTATAGCATAGGTTGATTCTAGGCTGGGAGTTTGAAGTGTTTCTCCGGTGGGGAACGTATGAGTAAGGTATCCAAGGGGTATGGCTTCTTGGGTATCAGAATTAATTGAGGTTGACCCACATGTAAGTTCATGCTCAAATGTGAGGACTTGATCTTTTTCTTCTGGAGTTAGAGAGAACTTGGGTTCTTGAGATAGGGTTTCTAGGTAAGATTCGATTGCAATTGCTGGACGTTCTGGGTAAGGGTAGTAACGAGATTCGGGGTGCACTATGTGATTATATAATATTATGTATCTTTGTGATAAGTTGACTAATTTCTGGTTGGAGTTGATTATGTTCATTTAGAGATTTGGTAGGAATGAGCATTTTGAGATATCGTTTACCCGGTTTAATTAATGCGTTAGGATTTGGCGTTTCATAAAGGAAGTATTGATAAGGAGTCAATTTAGGAAAAAGTGGGTTAGGATGGTTGGATGTCTTTGAAGGTGGAGCACTTGGGTCTTGAATAGAGTAAATGCCTGATTTGATAATATTTGGTTTTATTGGTTGGGCGTATGAATTATAAAAAATTAAATATGAGAGAGTTGGGGGGTCGAAATTTATTGAATTAATTTTATCGAGTTGATTTGTGGTAAGTTTATAGGGAATTTGGAGGTGTTCAAGAATGTGGAGATATTGGAGGGGGATTGTGTTTTTATTGATTTGAATGGCAGTTAAAATCGGAGTCATATCTGTTAAGCGAGCATTAATCTCGATGATATATATTTGGTTATCTGATGTTTTGATAGCATCAATCCCAAAGATTCCTAAATATCCGTATTGAAACATTATTTTTCCTGCTACTTGAGCTTGATTTTGGAGGAATTGAATATCTTGTTTGGTAAAATCATTTGGAGACCATTGTCCTCCACAAAATTGTGATGATCCTAATTTCGTTGTGTTGCAGAGTTCTGGTTGGGAAATTATTTGTTTTTGGATGCCAGAGGTTAGAGTACCGTAGTTGCTGGTGTTGCAAGCTTGAATACTTATTGAGCTTCCTTGAATAAATTTGGAGATGATGAGAGGATTATTTTGAGTTTGAGTACTTAGATTATTGAGTGAGTTTTGGAATTCTTGGTAGCTATTGATTATATAAGTTCCTCTTCCTCCACTTAACATTGAATGTTGGATAACAAATTTGCCATATTTAGAATTTAAAGTTTTGAATTTTTGCAGGGGTGATTGGATTAGATTCGGGAGATATATAAATTCAAAAGGGGGAAATTTGAGATTGGGAATGGTTTGTCTAACTTTTGATTTGTTTTCGAATTTTTTATATATTTTGTAGTTGTTTTGGAGTATTGGAATATTTAATTTTAGGGGAGTTGGCTTGTATAGAATAACAGCTGTAATTGCAAGTTTGTGGAGCATTTTTGTGATTTGAGGGTTTAGAAATATTGTTTCTGTTTTGGCGTTAGATGTGTTTACTAGATGATGAACTTTATCGAGATTGGGGTATTGGGATATCCAGTTTGCAGGTTTGGTGGTGATAATGGAATAGTTGTTAAGAATTGTTTCTAGTCCAGTACGGTCTGAGAATTTGAGACCAACTCCAACGATTTTGTGTTTTTGTAATTGCAGAAGAGAGGGGAGGTACATACATTAATAGAATTGGTAAGTTTTATTTTGTTGGTGATTTGGAATTGGGGTATTGTATCAAAACTTGAGTGGATGATTAACTAAGTTTTGAGATGGGTGATTTGGTTGATGAGCATGGTTCGGTCCCAGAGTTCGATTTGGTTGGCTGTGGCCAATTCTTTGGCGGCACGGGTGAAGTAACTGTTGGTTACGACGATGCCTCGATCGGCCTTGTAGTAACCTTTGGCACCAATTGTTTGTTGTATAGCTTCGATGCCGACGGTTTGGTCGTAGCGTTTGGCTTGGACGACGATAGTTTGGCCGTCGCGTTCGAGGAGTAGATCGCATCCAAAATCGCCAGTGTCACCGATGTTAGTGCTTTTAAATTTAAGTTGTTGGAAAAGCCAGTGAAGATAGTCTTCGAATCGAGATCCTTCCATACGGTCAATATCGCGGATACCTGAACGGATGAGCTTGAGGTGTCTGCGGATGTGGATGGTGACTTGTAGGATAATTACAATTAAGGGAACAATCCAAAGTGGCCAGAGGCGTGGAAGTGTGTATGTAAAGAATACTTTGATATATTGATTTATATTAAGATTGGTTAAGTCAGAGAATGATTGATTTATTTGAGATGTGTAGTTTTCAATTGTGGGCATAGTGAGTGTGATGTTAAAAATAGGATTACTTAATATTGACTATATCAATTAGTTGGGGTGGACGTGAAGATAGAGTGGTTTAACTTCAAATTCTGATTGAAGTTTGGGAATTTTAAATTGCGAAGTAATTATTTGGGTGGAGTATTGAGATCGTAGAGGATTTTGAGATTTTTAAGAAATGAGGGGTTATTAGGGGAGATTGGTTGTGTGAATTGTTGGAGTTCTTGGAGACTGGCTTTGCCGTTCCAAGCATAATTTAGAAGATCTGGATCGTTGAGTATTTGTTGAATGACTGATAGAGTCCATTGAAAATATAGGTCTTTGGTTAGAGCTCCGGGTTGAGTAGTGTCGGAGAGGCCTCTTTTGGCTCTAAAAGTTAGATTCCAGAGAGTATTTTTATTATGGGTAAAGGTTTGAAGATATTTAAAGGTTTGTGAGAATGAATGTTCTAGGGCAAAGTTGATGGTGATAAGTGATAGGGCTGTTTTGCGTAAATGGGTTTGGGGGTTGTTAGCACGGCTAGTAATTATGGCGATGCCTTCTTCATCTTGGAAGTAGCGGGCGGTACCGTACTTAAATATTTGGTAGGGATTTTTATTCCCATTAGATAATCGGAGGAGATGTGTACCAATTTCGTGTTCGAGAGAGATATTTAATTTATTTTGGGTGCGACGAATAAGATGTGGAATTTTGATTTTGCCAAGACGAGTAATGGAGAGAATATTTTTGGTATTTTTGTGGACGCTGATAGGAGCGGTGAGATTGTATTTTCGGAGAACTTGATTGGTGGTTTGAATAATTTGATCAAGGGTCAAATTGGGATTTGAGGTGCGGGGTTTTTTGGGAAGTTGGAGGACATAGAGAGCGTCTTTGATAAATTGAGGTTCGGGGTGACCGTAAATTTTAATTGATAAATTAGTAAACTGACTTGGTTCTTGGCCTATTTGATTAATTAAATCAAGGACAAGTAGGCATTCTTGGAGTCTGTTTAAATAGAGTTTCCCAATATCAGTATTTGGGATTTTGGGGAGAAGATTATTTATATCTTGGCGGTATTGGTCTAAGTTGGCTTTGAGTGGGCGATACTGAAATTGAGGATTGTAGGTAAAGTTTGATTGGAAGAATTTGCGTTTTTCTTCAAGTAGGTTTATTGGGCGGGTGGCTTTGATTATTGATATGTGAGATACGAATTTTTTTAGAAAATTATCTAGCTTGGTATAAATGGGATCAATTGGCATATGGTGATTATATATTATTCTCATTGGAGAGCGTGTGTGATAAGTCTATGATTTATAATTCAATCGATATGTTTAATATTTGGCAGGAATTACCTAGGCCTTTGGTTGTAATGGCACCGATGGAAGGGGTGACTGATATTGCTTTTCGGCAGTTGATTGATGAGATTGGTCGGCCAGATTTGAAGTTTAGTGAGTTTGTAAATGCGACGGGGATGTTTTCGCGAGGGAGTAGGAGTGTGATGATGAGTTTGGAGTATGAGCAGAGTGAGAAGCCTTTGGTGGCTCAGTTGTGGGGAACTAATATTGATGATTTTCGTAAAGCAGCTGGATTAGTAGCAGAGAAGGGTTTTGATGGAGTAGATATAAATATGGGATGTCCAGTGCGCAAGATCATTAATAAGGGAAGTTGTAGTGCATTGATTAAAAATAAGTCATTAGCGCAAGAGATAATTAAGGCGGTTAAAGAGGGTGTGGGTGGGCGGATTCCTGTGTCGGTAAAAACTAGAATTGGGTTTGATCAAATCGTGACCGATGAGTGGATTAGTTTTTTGCTTGAGTGTGGGATTGATGTGTTGACAGTTCATGGACGGACTACGGATGAGATGTCGAGTGTGCCGTGTCATTGGGATGAAATTGGCAGAGCGGTGGAAATACGTAATCAAATGGGTGTTAATACCTTGATCATTGGGAATGGAGATGTAGAGAGTTTGGATCAGGTGAAGCAAAAGGTCAGTGAGTATGGAGTGGATGGAGTTATGATTGGTAGGGGAGTGTTGCATAATCCTTGGGTGTTTGAGGGGAGTAAGTTCGAGGATCACACTAAGGAAGAAAAGATAAATTTGTTGCGTAGACACGCAGAGTTATTTTTTAGGTATTGGCCAAATGATGAGTGTCCTTTTGTGGTGCTGCGAAGATTTTTTAAGATTTATTTGCGAGGATTTGTTAATGCTAATGAGTTGCGAGATCAAGTGATGAGTGCAAGAAGTTGGGAAGAGGTAGAAAGAATATTAGGGGAGTGATAAGTGAGAATTTAAATATTAAAATAGATGTGTGGCAAATTTTATACCTTTTAAAAAATATTTTCTTTATTGTTTGAAGAAATATAGTGAGAAATATGATTTCCAATCGCCTTTTTTGGATATTGGCTGTGGTATTGGTGATGTAAGTTTGTTTTTAGGACAAAATGGCTATAGTGGAGAAGCAATAGATTTGTCTATTGATGCTTTGGATAAAGCAAAATGTATTTTATTTGATTATCAGGTAAGAGTACATGAAGTAGATTTTATGGATCATAAAGGTAAATATAATTTAATTATTTTTTTTGATGTGATGGAGCATATTGAAGATGATATGAAAGCTCTGAAGAAAATATATAAACTTTTAAATAAAGGAGGGTATTTGATAATTACAACACCAAGTAATAAGCGTGAGTGGGGTTGGGATGATCGATTTTACGGTCATTATAGAAGGTATTCAATTGAGGAAGTTAGAAATAAGTTGCATAAAAGTAAGTTTGGAATTTTTGAAATTATCGATGTGTCATTTCCTGTGTTTTGGATGATGAGGAAGTTTTTTGTTTTTTTAGGTTTGAAGAGAAATTCTAGCGTTTATAAGAAAGAGTTTCAAAAACGTACAGTTGATAGTACAGCAAATGATGCGTGGAAAATTCCTGTCATCTCAACTCTGATTAATAGAGAGTCTATAGTTTGGAGAGTTATTTATTTTATACAATATACTTTTTTTAAGAAATTTACAGTTTTAGGTAGCGAAATTATGATTATTGCTAAGAAATATGAGAATTAAAGTGAATCGGGCGTGTATATTGTGTGATGGGCGGAAATTTGTGAATTTGTATTCGAGTTATGATTATTTGACATGTAAATCTTATTTGGTTGAAAAATGTTCTAAGTGTGAATTGGTGAGAACTAAAATTAATGGAAAAGTAAGTGTGAGCCAAATATATCCGGTGGAATATTATGGTAATAAAGGGTCTAGATTTGGAGTTTTTTTGGAAATATTAGTTAAGTATTTTAGGTATCAAAGAGCAAATTTTATAGATTATGTAGTAAGGATTAATTCTAAGTCAATTTTAGATTGTGGCTGTGGAAGAGGAATTATGCTTGATCATCTTAAAAATAGAGGTTGGAGTGTGTGTGGTACTGAAATTGATTCTGTTTTAGTTGATGCTTTGAAAAGTAAAGGGATTGATGTATTTGAGACTGATAGTGTTAGTTCTTTAGGAAATAAACCAAGATTTAAGGTTGTGTCGTTATTTCATGTTTTGGAACATTTATCAAATCCTAAGGTTGAGCTTGGTTATATTTATAATTTACTTGAAGATGATGGGTTATTAGTGGTAGAAGTACCGAATTTGGGAAGTTTCCAAGCAAAAATATCAAGAGGAAAGTGGTTTCATTTAGATGTACCAAGACATATAAGTCATTTTGAGTTAAAGACTTTGAAAGCTTTAGTTGAATCTACTGGCTTTGAAATATGTTCGATAACTACTCACTCATGGGAATATGGGTATTTTGGATTGTTGCAAAGTTTACAGAATATTTTGTCTTCGGATGGTCAGTCAAATGCTTTTTATAATAATTTGCATGTTAACAAGGGGAAAAGTATTAATAATCGCAAGAATTTGGTTTTTGGGTTGATACTGTCTTTTATTTTGTTACCTATTGTTTTTGTTTTGGAGAGTATCTTTTCGTTGGTTGGACGAGGTGGGGCGCTTCGGTTGGTTGCTAAAAAGAGGGAAATTAAATAATTTAAGTTTATGGAGTTTGAATTGTATTCCTACACGTAAGATTCCCAGCCCATATTTTAGACTACGTCTAAAGTTAATTGAGGAAGCGTCAGGGTGGTAGCTGGTGGGACAGGAAATTTCTCCTATTCTGAATCCATGATAAATTGATTGAGCTAGTAGTTCGTTATCAAAAATGAAGTCATCTGAGTTAGCAGAAAAGTTAATTTTTTTAAGAACGTCACTTGTGTATGCTCTGAAACCTGTGTGATATTCGGATATTTTGTAATTAAATATTATGTTGGAATATAGGGTTAACAATCTATTAAATAGATATTTCCACCATGGCATTTGTTTGATTCGTAGAGTTTGATCTCCTATTATTCTGGAAGCAAGAATAATGTCGTAGTGGCCAGAAATAAGCATTGCTGCCATGGCGGTTGTTAAAAGGGGTGAGTATTGGTAGTCAGCGTGAATCATAATTATGATATCCGCATTTTGTTTAAGTGCCGTTTGATAGCAAGTTTTTTGGTTGGCGCCATAACCTTGGTTTTGGGAGTGGCAGATATATTGAACTGGAAGTTTTCTTGCTATTCGAGCAGTCTTGTCCTGACTGTGATCATCAACTACAATAATTTTGTCTACAATGTTATTAGGTATTTCATCAATAGTTTTCTTGAGAGTTTTTTCTGCATTATATGCGGGCATGACGACAATAATTTTTTGGTTCTTTAGCATATAATTAAATGTTCATTATAAATTCTAAACTAAAACTAATTGTTGTTTATTTAATAATAATATTGGCAGGTTTTGTCTTTGTTGGGAAAACGCAATTGCATACAGATATCTTATACTTTTTGTATGTTTTTAAGTCAATTATTGTTAACAATTTGCGATTAAGTGTTGACATATTTGATGTTAATACACCTATTACTTATTTGTTTAATTTACCGGTTGTTTTGTTAAATCTTAAGTTAGGAATGCCATTGGAAGTAACGTTTAAGATTTATTCGTTAATACTAGTATTAACAGTTTATTTTGGATTTTACAGAACCCTGTTTAGGGATCTAAAAATTATAATTTGGGATAATAAATCAGAAGAATTTACCGGAGTTGTTTTCTTGACTTTGGTTTTGTTTACGGGACAAGATTTTATGCAAAGAGATTTTTGGGGAGTATATTTGACAATTCCATTTATTTTTTTGTCATATAGAAATTTGATTTTAGATAGAAAGCCATATTTTTGGGAAATTATTTTTGTAGTTTTGTTAGGAACTGTTGGTTTGGGGTTTAAACCGGTGTATATAATAATGGTTTTATTTTGTGAAGTTTATTTTTTAATCATGACTTCTGGTAGAAGTCTTTTACGTAGAGAATTGTGGATTCTAGCTGGTGTGGGGATTGTAGAATTGGTTGCTATGTATGTCTTTTATCCTGGTTTACTTCAAGAGTTCTGGTTAGGCACGCGATATTATCACGGTTTTGTAAGTCGGGGTGTGTGGGTGAACTGGGAGATGTGGTTTGGTATAGTGTTATTTTTATATTTGTTTTTGAAATCAGTTTTAAATAAAAAGTATAAATT
This sequence comes from uncultured Gammaproteobacteria bacterium, assembly GCA_964561945.1. Lineage (GTDB taxonomy): Bacteria > Patescibacteriota > Microgenomatia > CAYXHB01 > CAYXHB01 > CAYXHB01. The sequence goes on from CAZLQM010000003.1 coordinate 31,834, forward strand.
TAATTTGTTTTTGAGTATTTTGATATTAAGTTTGTTAAGTACGGCTTATTTACAAGGAAAGGGATTCTGGCACCATTTTTGGGGAATTAGAATTATCTTGGGGATTTCGGCGGTGAGAATAATTTATTCCCTGAAAGGGAATTGGAAGAAAATCTCAATAAAACTGTTTTTAAGTAAACTTATATTAATATTGATTTTGTATTTAATTTCTGTGGTGTGGTTATTTCAATGGATAGTAGCAATGCAACCTTTGTTGTCAGTGTCCAGTGAAGTATATGTTCAAAATGTAGAGTATTTTAAGTTGAAACTAAATTATAATGAAAGATTTGCAGTCGTTAGTACTGTATTATATCCATTTTCATTATTAGAGGAGTATACGGGGGCATTAAATGTTATGAGGTATAGAAATTTGTGGATGTTACCTGGGATGTATTTTGGTACAGATTCGGATATATATAGAAATGTAAATCAAATGAATGTTGATGAATTAGGAGTTTATGAGAGTGTGATAGGAGATTTGATAAATAAAGAACCGAAAATTATTGTAATTGATAATTGTAATCAGAAAAGTGGTTGGGTTAATAGATCTTTTGATTATTATAAATATTTTGGCCAATCAAAAGAATTTGATTTATTGTTATTAACTTTATATACGAAGGATACTTCTGTGTATGGGTGTTATGATGTTTGGGAACGTCGCTTGTTGTAAATTATTTCTCCAACAGTTATTAAGCTGAATATAAATAAACTTAATAAAACTCCGGCAATTATATCGATAACATAGTGATGGGATAGGTAGACAGCAGAGATGGAAATGGCAACTGGAAGGAGAATTATAGGAAGAGTTTTTTTGCCGAAGAACTTGATAATCATTAGAGCAAAGTAAGTTGGGTAGGCTGCGTGGAGTGAAGGCATGGCCGCGACATGGTTGATCGAGAATTCGAGTATTTGCTTGGCATCAAGGATTTTGGGTGAAGGAAGTTCTAAATATCCATAGTAATCTGCCCACCAAGGTGGAGCGGCTGGGAATAAGAAATAAATAGTGAAGCCTAGATAAGATAATAAGATTAAGCCAAACATGAATTGCCAGAAGTATTTGTGATTGGTTTCCCAGAGGATAATTCCGATGACTGCTGGAACCCAGTAAAAGGAAGTATAAAAAATTGCAGCAATTACTGTGATAATCTGGGGATCTGAGTAGTTAGTGGCCCAGTTTTGAAGTTGAATGGTAGGGATGGGAGTACCAAATAATTTTTGTTCGAGATTGATAAGGTCGGTGATATGGATTTGGTGAGGATTAAGTTGTTGGATGAAGTTGCGAAGAAATTCGTAGGCAAAGAGAACTGCAGTGAATGGTAGTGTGGCTAGTACGAAGCGCCATCGGTTCCAAATAAAGATCATGATAAGGAGGATAAAACTGGTGCCGATATTGGCAATTCTTAAGTATAAAAGGAAATATATATAAAGGATGACAAGGGTAATACATTGGAAAGCGATAATAAGTTTTTGGTTGGAGTTAGGAGGAGATTGAATAGACACTCTAGTTATGATGATTGAAAAAAAGTGATTTGTTAAGAAGCGGATTGGAAAATGTAGAGATATGAAGGTAAAAATGATATATTGATTATTGTGAAAAAGTTTTTTGAACGAGTTAATGAGCGTTTTCTAAAAGTAGCAGATGCGGTGAGTTTTGGGATGGGAACACCCACGAATATTTTTTTCTGGATACTGGCGATCGTGATTTGGTTCGTGTTGGGATATTGGCGGAGTGATTTGTTTGTAAGGGGGAGCTTTTTGCCGGACTGGTTTACCTCAAATGCTTGGAATTTTCCTCTTAATACTATTACGACGTTGGCGGAGTTATATATTGGGTTTTTGGTGGCGGCAGCGACAAATCGCTCTGAACGTAAGTTGCGCAAAATAATTATAACAATTAAAACTACCCTAGATAAGGTAGAGACTCTTAATCGACAACAGACTGAGATGCTGACGATGTTAATGAAAGATCAGAAACGTGAACTAGCCAAAGAAAATGAAATGCTTAGGCAGGTAAAGGGTTTGACGCAAAGTATGGAGACTGATAATGTAGGGGGAGATGGAAATGAATGATGGGAAAGTAGATGAGGTACAGATTGAAAAAATGATTGAAGTTTTGGGTGAGAATGGAATTAAGGCGATGGTGGTCAAGACAAAAGAAGATGCAAAAACTAAAGTATTGGAATTGATCCCTAAGGGCAGTGAAGTGATGACGATGACAAGTGTGACTTTGGATCAGATTGGTATTGCGAGTGTAATTAATGATGGTGATGATTATGTTTCGGTTAGGAAAAAATTATCTGCGATGGACCGATCCATTCAAGGTAGAGAAATGCAAGCAATGGGTGCAGTTCCTGAGTGGGTGGTGGGAAGTGTGAATGCATTGACGTTAGAAGGTGAGGTGGTGTTTGCATCAAACACCGGAAGTCAGATGGCAGCCTACGTGTATGGAGCTGAACATGTGGTTTGGGTGGTGGGAATACAGAAAATAGTTGAGAATATGGAAATGGCGATGAAACGTTTGTATGAACATGTATTGCCGTTGGAGTCAGAAAGAGCTCATAAAGCTTATGGAGTAGATGGAAGTTATATAAGTAAGGTTTTGACTATTAAGCGTGAGGTTAGAAAGAATCGAATTAATTTGATTATTGTGAGGGAAAGTTTGGGGTTTTAGAAATTGGAGGAGATGAGTTATCTTTTGGGTTCTTTGGGTTCAATAGTTTCAAATCCAAAGTATTTTTGTGTTTTATTTGATATTTTCGATAAAGTTTTATCAGTTATGTTATTGGGTGCTGGTGGTTTATTTGATTTATATGGAGTTTCGCCTAAAATTTTTGCTGATTCGTGAAAACTATCGTCCCTTTTTGATTCTGTTTTAGGATTTTGTGGATGTGGAAGTTCGGACATGGTTTTATTATAGCAAATTATAAATAAAGATGTTTTAAATGTTGAAATTATAAGAGCATGAGTTTTATGGGAATTAAAGTAAGAATTTGTGTAGTAAAATAGCTAGATATGGCTTTGTCTATTGGGATTGTGGGATTGCCTAACGTGGGTAAATCAACTTTGTTTAATGCGCTGTTGCAAAAGCAACAAGCGTTGGCTGCAAATTATCCGTTTGCGACGATTGATCCGAATGTGGGAGTGGTGGAGTTACCGGATGAGAGATTGGGTCATTTGGCAGAAGTAATTGCGGGAGATAAAAATGCAAAACCGCCATTGGTTCGTGCTGTGGTAAATTTTGTTGATATTGCGGGTTTGGTTAAGGGAGCGAGTGAAGGAGAGGGTTTGGGGAATAAATTTTTGGCAAATATTCGGGAGACTGATGCTATTTGTCATGTTTTGCGGGATTTTAGTGATGATAATGTGATCAGAGCTGGAGCTGTAAGTCCTGTGGAGGATTTGGATATAATTAGAACGGAGTTAATGTTGGCGGATTTGGCTACGCTTGAGAAGCAAAGAGAACCAAAAGGTAAAAGTACCAAGGAAGAAGCAATTCGTTGGAGTGGAATAGTAAAATTGAAAGCTGGGATTGAAGGTGGAATGAGAGCTGCTGATGTGGATCTGGATGAAGATGAGATCAAATTAACTCGAGATTTGTTTTTGTTGAGTTTTAAACGAGAATTATTTGTGATAAATGTAGATGAGAATGATTTGGGAAGTGCTAAAGATATCAGGGATGCTTTTGTGGATAAAGCTAAAGTCGAGGAACATCAAGTTGTAGTAATTTGTGCAAAAATTGAGTCTGAGTTGGTAGAGCTTGATGGAGAAGAGCGCAAGGAATACATGGAGACTTTGGGTATAAATGAGTCAGGATTGGATCAATTGGCTCGCGCTGGATATGAAACATTGGGATTAATGTCTTTTTTGACTGCGGGTGAGATTGAGTGTCGAGCTTGGACCGTGAAGCGTGGAGCTAGTGCGGTAGAGGCTTCTGGTGTAATTCATACCGATTTTATGAATAAGTTTATTAAGGTTAAGATTTGTGCGTATGATGATTTTATAGCTTATGGAGGTTGGAAGGGTGCGGCAGAGAAAGGCAGGGTGCGGATGGAAGGACGCGATTATGTAATGAAAGATGGAGATGTAGTTGAGTTTATGATTGGGAGCTAGGATAATTGGTTTTGTGAATGTGGTAAAAGTGTTGGAGTTATATTAGCAGCTTTAGGTTTGGGATATTTTTTGTGGCCGGTTGATAAAGTAGTAATCAATTCAGATTATAGATATGAAAGTGTTTTTGAAATATTAGTGGGTGGATGTTTTCAAACTTGTGTGGGTTTAAGTGACTGCACAGTGTAGAGAGGATAAATATTATTGTGAGGAGGGGAGATGTTATGGAGTATTGATTGGGACATGTGTTGGTCCAAAAGATGATAAATTGGATTTTGTAAGTTTTTTGCGAGCTAAATTTGGAATACCGCAGTAATTGATAATTAAGGGGATGATTTTTGGGCTAGGCTTTGGTATACTAGGCGGGCAATGGCTAAAAAAGCAGTGACTAAGGTTGATAAGAATAAGGCAGTAAAATCAGAGGCAGTGTCTGTGATGGTGGCTTATGAAGTGAGTTTGGTGGTAAGTCCTGAAGTTGAGGAAGATGGACGTTTGAAATTGGTTGAATGGTTAAGAAATACGGTTGTAGCCTTGGGTGGTCAAGTTGATAAGACTGAGGAAGCTGGCAAGAAGGTTTTGGCTTATCCAATTAAGAAATTTAATGAAGCTTGGTATTATTTTTTTGATGTTCATATGCCGAGTAGTAAAGCTAAGGACTTGAATACAAAGATTTCTTTCGAAGAGCAAGTGATACGGCATTTAGTCGTGCGCGCTGATTAGTTAATTTGTTATAGTAAAAAAATATGTCTTCTCGTTCACTTAATAGAGCACAATTAATGGGTAATCTGACTCGGGATCCTGAGTTGCGTTATACACCTGCTGGAACTGCTGTTTGTTCGTTTGGGTTAGCGACTAACCGATCTTGGATGACAGATTCGGGTGAAAGGAAAGAAGATGTTGAGTTTCATAGAATTGTGGCGTGGGCTAAATTGGCTGAGTTATGTGCTCAGTTGTTGCATAAAGGTCGACAAGTTTATGTAGAAGGTAGATTGCAGACGCGTCAATGGACTGGTCAGGATGGTGTGGCTCGATCGACAACTGAAGTAGTAATCGATGACATGATCGTGGCAGGAGATCGACGGTCTGGGGGAGAAGAAAGCAACATGGGTGGTGTTGACTATGATGAACAGTCACAAGGTGGAGCTGCTTATGGAAGTGGTGGCGGATACGTGGATGATTTTGCAAATGATACGAGTAATGAGGATGTAGATGAGAAGCCGGCAACTAAAAAGACAGCTACCAAAAAACCAGAGGATAAGAAAAAGACTGAAAAAGAAGAGTTAGATAAAGATTTGCCATTTTAATTAGTTTGTATGTTAAAAGTTAAACGCAAGGCAGTTCCTGTCAAGGATCCGTTCACGACAAGTGGCACCAAACCTTCATATCGGGATGTGGCTACTTTGTCTACTTTTTTGCGGACGAGGGGAGGGTTGTCATCTCGATTTTTTAATGGAGTGACTGCCAAGACTCAGAGGCAAATTGGTAGAGCAGTTAAGCGGGCTAGACATTTGGGTTTGTTGCCGTTTGTTAATAGTATCGATTAATTTCTTTTTTTGGTTGTGTCTGTTACGTATTTTTCCTTATAATGGGAATTATGTCTGACATGGTTAAAAAGGAAATTGAATTTCGGTTGCCGATTGTGGTGCCTGAAAAATTTGAGATATTGGTTGAGTCGGGTGATATCGTTAAGAAAAATCAAGTAATTGCCAAGGTTGGTGAGCCTCGAGTGCAAGTCTGGAATGTGGCTCGTGATTGGAATGTTGAGATTGGTGATATGGCGAGTTTACTAATGATTAACGAAGGTGCACGAGTTTTAGAAGGAATGGTGGTAATGAAATATGTTGATAAAAAGAATCATAGATATGAGTTGGTTGCTCCTTTCGATGGCAAATTGGAAGTTGATTATGAAAATGGGGAAGTGCGATTGATTGAAGATCCAAAAGTCAAAGAAATTTTGGCTAATCATGATGCAAAGATTGAATTGACTGAGGGTGTATGGGAATTGGTGTTTGAAGCGTGGGCTGTGAGTTTTGATTTTGGATGGGGTAAGAGTGCGGTTGGGAAGTTGGGTTTGGCAGGAGCTGATGTAGATGTGGTGACTTTGCCGTGGTTGAATCGAAGTTATCAAGGAGTGGCGTTGGTTGTCCCGTATATAACTCAACATTTATGGCATAAGGCAAATGCATTGGGTGTGGTGGCGGTGATTAGTGGGAATTTACCGTCAAACTATGAGTTATGGTTTGATGAAAATAGGGATGATGCTTGTTTGTTGGCGTACGGAGGAGATGAGTCAAAGTGGGAGGAGTTATTGAAATTATTATCATCAAGAGTGGGAGATTATGTTTATGTTTTGGGTGATAGTAAGCAATTGATTGTTGATAAGAAAAATAAACGACTGAAGAAAAGTTAGAGTATGGACATTGTTAATGGTATGTTATCCTAATTGATATGTCTGAAAATATAGACGCTGTTGGGGGTGCCAAAGTTGCGAAGGTGAGAGTGATTCCGTTAGTAAAATTGAGAAGAATTTTTTTAGGTTTGGGAGTGGTGGTTTTGTGTTTTTTGGGAGGATATTCACTGGGACGACAAGATGCGATTCCGTTATTAAATAAGCAACCTAGTTTGAGTCAAAGTTTGGGAGTAATCGGCACGTCGGGAAGTGGTTTGGGTTTGACTGGGAAGGTTAGTGCCAATGATGTAGATATGCAGTTGTTCTGGGATGTTTGGAATCAATTAAAACAGAGATATTTGGATCAGAGTAAAGTAGATCAGAGTAAGATGGTTTATGGGGCTATTAAGGGAATGGTGGCAGCTTTGGAGGATCCTTATACTGTTTTTTTGACTCCTGATGAGAATAAGCGATCACAGGAAGATTTGCAGGGTAGTTTTAGCGGGGTTGGAATTCAATTGGGATATAAGGATGATCCAGAAACAACAGTTGAGGAGCGGTGGTTGGCGGTGATTTCTCCACTTGAGGGGACCCCTGCGTATGCAGCGGGAATTAAGGCTGGTGAGTTAATAATCAAAATCGATGGAAAAGTTACAAGCGGAATGAGTGTGCCTGAGGCGGTTGAATTAATTCGTGGGGAGAAAGGTACGAATGTGACATTGACGTTATTGCCCGAAGTGGGGCAGGAGACTCGAGATGTGGTGGTGGTAAGGCAAGAGATAGATGTGCCAAGTGTGACAATGGAGTATGTTGAGTCAAATGGTAAGAGAGCAGCGAGGTTGAAGGTAAGCAGGTTCGGAGAGAAAACAACAGAAGAGTTAATTGAATCGGCGCGCAAAATATTTGCTGAGTATAAGTCTGGAAAGATAAGTGGTGTGGTGCTGGATCTGCGTGGTAATCCTGGTGGTTATTTTACCAAGGCTATAGATATGGTGGGATTGTTCGTGGAGAGCGGTGTAGCTGTGCAACAGGAAGATGCGCAGGGTAGAAGGGAGCCATATCGAGTGGATGGTAAGAATCCTTTACTTAAAGATGTGCCTCTGGTGGTGTTGATTGATCAAGGAAGTGCTTCATCGTCTGAGATTACAGCTGGAGCTTTGCGGGAAATGAGACAAGCTAAGTTGATTGGTAAAACATCCTTTGGTAAAGGAACGGTACAGGCAGCTGAAGATTATCCTAATGGTGCGGGGATTCATATTACGATTGATCGGTGGTTATTGCCGTCGGGAGCTTCAATTCACAAAGTTGGAGTTAAGCCTGATGTGGAAGTGGATTATAAAGCGGGAGAAAATGGAGCATTAGATACGCAGTTGGAGAAAGCGTTGGAAGTGTTGTAGGAATTTTGGTTCGATGATGTGGGTGAAGAAAATTATGGTGTTTTGTAGTTTGAATAATTAAATTAAGAATATGGACTACGACTGTGAGCAGAAATGTTGGGTAGATTTTTTGTTTTAAATACTGAAGACAGGGACAATCTTAATGTTGAGTATTATTATTCTGATGTTTTGATGCGGAAGATATAGCCAGAAGTGAATTGGGTTTTGAGTTTGGAGGAGAGGGTCCCCGTAATGGTAATAGTGTCTTGAGTGTTTAGATCTGTGAGTTTGAGCGGGGAGTTGGGAGCGGTGATTTCGCGAATGGGAGTCGATGAGGAGAATTTGAGTGTGTACGTAGTTTCATCAGATGAGAGTTGGATTTCGGAGTTGAGGATTTTGGTGATGGTTCCAGTGATGGATTCGCGTTCGGGAAGGTCTGGAGTGGGAATGACTTGGATTTCGTTGGCATTAACTATGGTTTGAGTGTTGGCAAGAGTGCCTTTGATTAGAAGGAAATCTTGGATGGCGATATCATTGCGTTTGATTTCTTTGCGACCTGGGATTTTGAGATAAGTGGTAGCACCTGTAGATGCTACTGAGTATTCTTGTTCGTCAACGAGAATGGTTATGGATTGTTCAGTTAGGTTGGTAACTTGGCCGATGATACCAACTGGTCGATCTTCGATTTGGTCAAGTTTGGCTGCAACTTTTTCGCGGACAGCTTCGCGGATTTGATCGATGGTTCCAGAAGGTGTTGATTCTCGTGCAGGAGTAATAGCGTAGATGGGTGATGCAATTAATAAGGTGAAGAAGATGGCGGTGATCAAGATTGTGGGCTTCATAGTTTTAGTTAGTGCTGTAAACAACAGTTTGGTCGATGCGTTTGGATTGTCCTTGAGGATCGATTGAGAAGAAAGTTAGATAATTGCTACCTTGAGTAAGTTTGATTTCGGTTTCAAATTCACCTTTTTCATTGGGCATTGTGGAAAGAGTATTGTTTTCGTTGATGATTACAACCTGATCGTTTTTGGAAGTGAACCCGCGGATGATTAAGTTATCGTCGTTAACTAGTGCGTGAGGATAGGGATTAACAATGGTTAAACTTGATTGGTCTTGTGGAGGGGCATCGGTGGGTTCGTTAGATTTGGGAGTAGGTGAGTCTTGAGTTATGGTTGTAGGTTCAGGGGAGACGGTGGCTTGGTCTTTGAGTGAGCGAGTTGCGGTTACGATGCCATACATAACGATTATGCCTACAGCAAAACCCACAACGATAGGAATGATCATTTCTTTGTTCATCATTGGGAGAATATCATGATGGAATGGTGGTGTCCAGAGTTTGAGGTCAAAGTAGATGGGACTTGAGATTTGGCTCGTAGGTGTTTAGAATGCCAGTACATGGATATTGTTTATTTAGGTCATTCTTGTTTTAAATTACGGGGTAAAAATGCAGTAGTAATAACTGATCCATATGATAGTGAGATGGTAGGTTTGAAGTTGTCTAAACAACAAGCTGATATTGTAACCGTGAGTCATGATCATGGTGATCATAATTATCTTGAAGCTGTTAAGCCTAAGAGTGAGGATCATGTAGTAGTATTTGATACTCCTGGTGAATTTGAGTCTAAGGGGGTTGATGTGCGGGGTTGGAGGACATATCATGATGACAAACAAGGTGAATTGCGAGGTAAGAATATTGTTTATTTAATTGAAGTAGATGGAATTAGAATCGTACATTTGGGTGACTTGGGACATATGATTAGCGATGAAATTATCGATGCTTTGGGAGATGTGGGGGTATTAATGGTTCCAGTGGGTGGACATTACACAATTGATGCGGTAATGGCGATGAGCATTGTTAAGAAGCTTGAACCACGAATTGTAGTCCCAATGCATTATTATGATGCGGGAATGAATGGTGAGAAGTTTGGTGAATTGGCACCGTTGTCGGTTTTTATGAAAGAAGCTGGGGTTGAAGTTGAGCCTGTAGAGAAGCTTAATTTGCAAGTTGGATCTTTGCCGTTAGACACGACTTATGTTGTGTTGCAATCATAGTTGATTATGGCGGGCGTTAAGATCCCTCCACACAGTGAGGATGTAGAGGTGTCGGTGCTGGGAGCGGTGTTGATTGATAAGGATACTTTTATAGATTTAGCCGGTTGGTTGAAGAGTGAACATTTTTATAATGTGGGGAATAGTGCGATTTATGAAGTTATGTTGGAGTTATATGAAAACCGACAGCCGATTGATGTGGTGACTGTGAGCGAAGGACTAAAGAAAAACAAAAAACTCAAAGCCGTGGGGGGATTGAGTTATTTGACTGAGTTGACGACTAAGGTGCCTGTTGCTGCAAACGTAGTTGAGTACGGCAAAATTATTCGTGATTATTCGATTAAGCGAAATCTGATTGCTGTGGCTGGCAAATTAGCTGATGCAGGATTTAATGATAGCGTGGCGGCGAAAGAGTTATTGGATCAGGCGGAGTCTGATGTCTTTAGTTTATCTGATCAGGGTACAACTAAGTCGTTTATTTCGGTACGTGAGGTATTATCTGGGAGTTTTGATCGGTTGGATGAATTGCAGAAACATGCAGATGGATTGCGGGGTGTGCCGACTGGATTTACAGATTTGGATGATGCATTAGCTGGGATGCAGGACTCGAATTTGTTGATTTTGGCAGCTCGACCTGGAACGGGTAAAACATCATTGGCTTTGAATTTGGCGCATTATGTGGCGGTTGAGAAACATATTCCCGTGGGGATATTTTCGTTGGAAATGAGTAGTGAGGAACTGACTGACAGGTTGCTGGTGTCTCAAGCAGATATAGACGCCTGGAAGTTAAAGACGGGACGGCTGGGAAGCGATGATTATGCGAGGTTGACTGATGCGATGGGAGTATTGGCCGAGGCTCCTTTGTATATTGATGATACGCCTGGTTTGTCGATATTAGAAATTAGGACTCGGGCAAGACGATTAAAAATGTCTACAGGTGTGAGGTTGATTTTGGTAGATTATTTGCAGCTAGTTCATGCCTCGCGCAAGACTGATAGTCGGGTACAAGAAGTGGGAGAAGTTTCGCAGGGGTTGAAAAATATTGCTCGAGAATTGAAGATACCTGTGCTGGCGGCGGCACAGTTGTCACGCGCAGTGGAACAGAGAGGTACCAAGAAGCCTCAGTTGTCTGACTTGCGTGAATCAGGCTCGATTGAGCAAGATGCCGACGTGGTGATGTTTCTGTGGCGAGAAAATGATGATGATTTGGAGCGAGTTAATCTGTCGATTGAGAAGCATAGGAATGGACCACTGCGAACTGTGCCGTTATTCTTCCGTGGAGATAGGATTAGGTTTTATGGGATGGATACTAAGCATAAGTAGAAGAGTTGTACATTGACTTGAACTTGTCGATTATTTTTATACACAGAGAGAGATCTTTAGCTTTGTTCTGAATGACGTTTTAAGCCTTGAGGAAAATAATCATGACTTTTTGATTTGATAAGAATTGTGTTAAGGAAGTGCAGGATGACGAAGATTGTGAGTGGGATGATGGGGTTAGTAGACAAATAGGGTTTGGCGTCGTTTTAAATATAATTTAGATTATTTAATAAGGATAGGTATGTTGAATGATTTGATTTTTAGACAAAAAAAGCCCGCGGCTACTCAGCCGCGGGTGGTGGGTGGAATTTATTTTCTCCCGAAGAGTATGGCATTGGCTTTGTGCGTTGATTCTTGGATAAACATTTTTCCGATGAGAGATGCAATCTCGTAATCGCTTGTGCCAATGTCCTCGAACGTCGAGTGAGAGGCTGTCATAAAGTACAGCATCTTATCAAGATGTTTGAGTTGTTTTTTGGAGTTTTTGGCTTTTCGTAGTTTAATGAGTTGCTTTTGCGCGATTTCTCTAAATTCAGTGTGTTGTTTTTTGAGCCATTCGTCAAAGTAGGTCATTGCTCTCCTTAAGTTTTAAAGGTTCCACCTGTGACTCTATGATTGAAGAGCCAATCCTGATTAGGACGGATATATTATAGGATAAAAGATATAGAAAGTCAAAATTATAGGTTGAGAATTGTTGGGGAGTTGTGGCATAGTCTTATAATGGCAAAAATAGTGGGGTTTATATTTTTGGTTGGGGTGATAGTTGGAGGATGGTTTTATCTGCGGAGTGAGAGGGTTTTGTCGGAGGTTGAAAGGGATGATTTGATAAAAAATGCACGAGAGTATTTATCCAGTAATCCAATAGTCGAGAATAGCAACAATCGTGTGAAATTAGATCAGTATTGGGAACAATCACATTTGGGGAGAGATGAGTCGAGAAGATTTGATAGTGAATGGATTGATGGTAATGATCCTCTAGTTTATCCGATGGGCGGAGATAAATGGGGAGTGGTGTGGAAGGGAATGCCTGGATGTAAGCTGGTAGAGCCTTTGGAACTTGGATATGAACCTGTGTTGGTGGATGAGAGCGGTAAAGTTTGTGGGACTTGGTGGCAAATAACTGTGGAGATTGATAATAAGATAGAGCAGAGGAGTCTTGTGATTCGGGAAATAGGATATGGTGAGGATTTGGAGTTGTAGAGAGAGCAAAAAGTAAAAAGCACCATACTTGTCGAGTATGGTGCTGGAGTATATATGTGGGTTTATCCGCGGTGAATCCACCAGCCGATTAAACCGTTGATTTGGATGGGGTCTATGCGTCCACCATGAATGGTGAATTCAAGCTCTCCGCGGGATGAGGAATTAATTCTCATATAAACACCTGACTGGGTGTTTTCTATGAAAAGTTCGCCCGCTGGGTTAGTGTAAACCTTTAAGCGACGATGATTGTCGATGTAGCAAACTGGGAAAGGAGAATCATCATATGTTTCTTCCTTCTTTTCTTCAGCCAGGTAGAATTCCTCGTCGCTCATAACCATCTCCTTTGGGTGTAAAGTGCGATTTTCGTTAAAACGAAGACTTCTGGTGTTCAGAAGTTGAGTGATTATAGTGTAGTCATATCCAGAAGTCAATTGTTATAGGTTAGTTGATGGAATTTAATCTTTGATATGTTTTGGATGGTGAGATATAGAGAAGTTAAATGATTTAAAGTCTAGGTTTGTTTCATTGTTTAGGAGGCTGGCGTGGAGAATTAATTATTTTTTTGACAAAAAAATCCACGACTCGGGAGAGTCGTGGAAGATAGTCGATCGGAGAAAATTAGCTGTTCCACCCTTTGCAGGTTCTGGACGCAACTTGTCTTTTAGCCTGTTGAGTTCCTGAAGTTTTTTAGGAAGTGTTTCAATTGGCTCCAAACCATTAAGTATCGTCAGTTCGTTGATTGTGACTTCGCCTGTTTGAATAGCTTCGGTTATTTCAAGAATAGTTTTTTCTGCGTAAGTCTGATCCTTTAGCGCTTGGTTACCGTCTTCAGCCTGTAGCCATCGGATTTTTGCATTGATATCGTCGAGTGCTCTAGATCCAATTACCATTATTATTCTCCTTGTGAAAGTACTATCTGAGTTTGGTTAGATTACTAAACTAATCCCAGAAGCTGGGATGAAGTAAAGTTCAATAGGTATTTATTGTGCGTTTGTTTGACGAAATCCGAACCTTTTTTGAACGGAACTGACGGCGCGCTTCGCGCGCCAAACTGAACACTCGGGCGGGCAAAAAGGAAGGGGGTTAGGGGGAAGGAATTTTTGCCCGCCCTCGCTTTCCGCCGCCGCCGAATTTCGTGCCAACGAAGTTGGTGCGCCGCCTATTTATCAAATTTCAAAAAATATTCTTTCGGTTTGGACTCTCGCTCTATTATATCATTCCAACTCGGTTTTACATCTGAAACTCTTTTGATTTTTCCCTCATGCCAACAAAAGGGATTCACTACTCGCGATTTACAAAAAACTTTTCCATTGTAATTATTCGGATCGTTTCTGAAACCGATTTTATTATTCATTCTATCAAACAATAAACTTAATTGTGAATCTGTCTTAATGTGCGGCTCTATTTTTTCCAAAACAATTTTATCGGTAGTATACAAATCGGTTTCAGAAATATAGTTTTTTGAAAGTGCATAACGAAGATAATCGCCAACAGTTCGAAACATAACCGCAGAGAGCGGTCCAGCATAATAATCTGTGTTTAGCTTCAAAAATAACTCAGCGTATTTTTCAGCACTTTCAAAATCTTTAAAAATCCACTTTCCATTTTCCGCTAAAAGATTATCAGTAAAATATTTTCCATTTTCTATTTCTCTAAAAACAGTAGCGGTTCTTAACGAGTAATCAATTCTATCCGCACATAAATCCGGCAAATCTTTTTCTTTTAGCGGAAAATTTTTGTCGTCTAAAATGTAATCTAAATCCAAATTGTATTTTTTGAGTATTTCGGGAATTTCTGATTTTCTAACAAATTCGTCAAAAACATTATCTTGATGATTATGTTCTTTTTCAGAGCCAGCGTCTAAAACATAATCTATACAATGAGAAAAAGCCGAGTGCGAAACATCGTGAATAAGTCCGGCAATTTGTTCTTCAATCGGGCGCACCGTACATTTTAAAAGCAAATAAACGCCGATTGAATGTTCAAAACGAGAATGTGCGGTTCCGGGAAAATGAGGCTCAAAATAGCCAGCTTGGTCTACTTCCTTTAATCGCTGAAAAGTTTTGGAATTTATCAATTCCAAGATTATCGGTTCCTCAATTTCAAAATTTCCATATACTCGGTCTGTGTATTTCATAATTTATTTTAATCTTTTAACAAGTTCTGCCGGCGAAGAAATTATTTCTCTAAATAAAACATGACGACATAATTCTTCGTCGCCCGTTAGTGCATAAATTGGTTTTCCAGTCGCTACTGCATAGCCGATTTCCAAAGTCGTACTATTTCCAGCATATCCGTCTTTGTTAAAAACAAAAACCACATCGGCCATTTGTATTTTGTAAAAATGGTCATGAGTTAGCCCAAGAGCAACAAATTTTTTGTAATCGTCTGATAATTCCGCCCATTCATCTTGTCCGGAATGTAAATATGGTTCAAACACAACAACGCCGAACTCTTTTAGTTTTTTGCCAAATTCTCGCATTTCTGGTTTAAAGCGGCGACTGCCGCAAAGGACTACTGTTTTCATAATGTTTATTTTATTAACTCTTCTATTGAAACGCCCAGCGCTTTGGCAATTTTTGCCATAGTTTGGACGCTTGGCTTATTAACAGTGCCGCCTTCGACTTTCATAAGCGTTGTATATTTAATATCCGCTTTCTTGGCTAAATCGTCTTGGGTCAAGCCAAGTTTAGCCCGTGCTTTCTTTATATTTTCGCTGATTGTTTTTCCACTTGTCATATAAATAAAGTTTTGGTAGTATTATAGTATATAAGGTTATTACCTTTCCGCGCTTCGCGCGGCCGAATCGGTCGGCAAAATTCCTGAAAGTTTGATTGTGGTGCCGGGGGCGGGAATCGAACCCGCACCTAGTTGCCTAGACAGGTTTTTGAGACCTGCGCGTCTGCCAGTTCCGCCACCCCGGCTTGGGTAAAAATGTTGTTAATTTTTAAACTTAGAAACTAAAAAGTTTTTTGACTGCACTTGAAATGATAAGATGTTGGGTGCGTGCTTTTGAGCGTATTTTATTATACAATAGGTTGGTTGGAAATATAAAACAAAAATATGATTGGTGTAACTGAATTACGTGCTGGGACAGCGTTTCGATTGGATAATCAGTTATGGGTAGTGGTGAAGTATGAGCATGTCAAAATGGGTCGAGGAACGGCAACGATTAAGATCAAAGCTCGTAATTTGGAAAGCGGATCAGTGGTAGAAAAATCGTTTATATCGGGAGCTAAGGTAGAAGAGGCAAATACCATGCGCAGAGAAATGACTTTTTTGTATGCGGATGGAGATAATGTGGTGATGATGGACCCGCAGTCTTATGAGCAATTTATGATACCGCAAAGCCTCTTGGAGGATGAGATGGTTTATTTGAAAGAAGGAGAAAACGTAGTTGTGCTTATGGTAAATGAAGAGGATGGAGCAAGAGCTTTGACGATAGATTTGCCACCGAAGATGACCTTTGTGGTGGCTGAGGCAGATCCTGGAGTTAAGGGAGATAGCGCTGCTAATATGTTAAAAAAGGCTAAACTTGAGAACGGCATGGAAGTTAAAGTGCCGTTGTTTATCAAAGTTGGAGAAAGAATCAGAATTGATACTCGAACTGGTAACTATGTGGAACGAGCCAATGATGAGGGCAAGTAGTTATTTTTTTTGAGTAAGATTAATTTGTGTTAGGATGAGCTAGGATAAATATTATGATGGGCAATTTATTATTTGTTTTGAGTTGGATTGCAGTATTGGTGGTCGGACCTTTTTTGATTTGGCGTAGGATTAGGGATGAATATAACGATGAAGATGTAGTTAAATTACTGTTAATTCTTATTGTTTTTAGCCTGGTTGGGGCAAAGGGTTTTGGGGTGATTGGGTGGTTGGCAATAAGTGGCTGGAAAGTAGGGAGTAATTGGTGGATGGATAGTAGACTAGATATTTGGGGTGGAGTAATGGCTGGAATGGTAGGGATGTGGTGGTATCACTTGGATCGTGCTCGAGGTTTGACGGGGGATGTTGAGGATGCAATAGCTGAAGGATATTGGTGGGTGTTAGTGATTTTGGCGTTGGGGCGAGAAGTCGCTAGATTAATGGAGGGAAACTGGGCTGGGTTGGGGTGGGTGTTGATTTGGTTGGTGGGATTAGGAGCTTTTTATTGGGTACGAGGGAAATATCGTCAGTTTAGTTGGTATCCAAGTGGTAAGGTGGGATTTGTGTTTTGGTGTTCGATGATTTTTGTTGGATTGGGGTACAGTGTGTGGGCATTTATGAGTGGGAATATATTGTTAGGATTTGGGAGGTTTGTGTTTGGTTTTGGGACCACGATTTTTGGGTTAATTGGTTGGTATCGCAGATCTGGACGCAAGGTGCGTAAGGATTTTGGGTGGTTACCTGGAGTAAGATTTTAGCCATGAAGAATGTTTTGGATAGGTATGGATTGATTGTTGTAGGATTATTAGTTTTTGGGTTGGATCGATGGACTAAGTTTTATATATTAAACAATGGTTGGGAATATGTGATGAACGAGGGCGGAGTTTGGGGATTGCATCAAGGTTTGGACTGGCGATGGGTGAGTTTGGTAGTAATTGCTGGATTGGTGGTTTATGTGATGAGGCAGAAAATGAGTTTGAAATATCAAATTGGCTATGGAATGGTAATTGGTGGAGGATTGGGAAATCTATATGATAGATTAACTCTGGGGGCGGTAATTGATTGGATTGGGTTGGTGGATTGGTTTGCATGGTTTAATATAGCTGATATGGCGATTAATGTTGGATTGGGGTTAATAATTTTTTGGACTTTTTATGGAAAACGATAATGATTTGTTAATAGTGTTTAATAAATATTTTCCAATTGATCAGGAGATAAAAATAGTTGAGGAGAATGATGAAATGCTTGTTATAAATAAACCTGTTGGCGTGGTGGTAAACGATGCTGTGAGTGCCAGGGGAATGACAGTACAGGCATGGATGGAAGAGAGATACGATTTTGGATCAGGTCCTGAAGTTGCGCCTGAGAAGTATAAAGACTGGGATGGTGTTAATTATCTTGCTTTTTGGGAGAGAGATGGTATGGTGCATCGGCTAGATAAAGAAACTAGTGGATTGTTAGTTTTGGCCAAAAATCCTGACAAATTTGTAGAGTTGTTAAAAATTTTTCGGGAGCGTGAAGTACGCAAAACTTATTATGCATTGGTGCATGGTGTCCCTGTCAATTTGGAAGGGGAGATTGATGCACCCGTGGGAAGATTGCCTTGGAATAGGGTGAGATTTGGAGTGTTTCCTGGGGGTAGACAAGCGTTAACGAGTTATAAAGTGATAAATATTTGGAAAAAGGTAGCAATTGAAGGAGTGGCGGGGAGATATGATTTTGCGTTGGTTGAGGTCAAACCCCACACTGGGCGGACTCATCAGATTAGAGTGCATATGCAGTTGTTGGGAACTCCGATTGTGGGAGATGAGTTGTATAGTGGGCGGAAATTATTGCGAGCAGGGCGGAAACTGTGGAAGCGAATGTGCTTGGTGGCGGGGAAGTTGGAGATGGAGGGGAAGATATGGGAGATGGTTTAGTGGCTTAAGGTACAATTTTGAAATTTATTCATATGAATGAACGGTTATATTTTTTATTGTTTATAGTTGCTAATAGGGGAAGCGTGGGGTGGATGGGTATGATAATTAGGGTTTACATATTCCACTGATACAGCTTATCGGGGAGCAACACGTTGATGATCCTCCACAAGTTTCTCCAACTTTTTGGCAGGGGACGGGGGTTGGGGTAGGTACAAACTTAGGTGTAGGTATTGTTGATGCTGGTGGGGGAGTAAAGATTGAGCCTGGGGCTTGGAAGACTGAGATACCAAGGAAGTACTGGACAAGGAGAGCAATGGTGTAGGTTAGTGAGAGAACTGCAAAGCCAAAGAGGCAGTTGGTGATTTTGGTTCTGGATGAGCTGACGGTGTTAGTATCACCACCTGAGTTAATCCATTGGACTCCGTAGATGATAATACACATAAAGAGTATAAGAGCTCCGATGATGAGTGACCAACCTATGGCTTGAGAAATTAAGCCAAAGACATCAGTAATTTGGAAGGAGGTTTGAAGTTTTGGGTTACGTAGTTCAACATCAAGATTAGAGACTATGGTTGCGTAGAGCCACATACGCTAATGTTAGAAGTTTGGAGATTTTAACTCAAGGAGAGAAAAATGTGATTGTAGTTGGGTTGGAGAAGAAAGTGGATAATTAATTTAAGGTAGTGGAGTAGGGGTTGGTGTGGGTGTTGGGGGTGGAGGAAGGACTGGTAATGTAGTTGGATCAGCTTGTGGTCCTGCATTAGCATCGCAGTTTTGGTATGCATTGGATACCATGCCTGGACTAAACTCTTCATTGTCATCAGCGTAATAAATGACTTCGTCTATGTATCCTTGAAATTCTCCTCCCCAATCGCTGGTGTTAGTATAACCACCAATTGTTAGTGGATTGTTTAATGGGGTGCTGAATGCCGGATTTATTGTTGATGTACTAGTTTGTAGACCATTTATATATGTGTTAATTGTATTTGTAGTTCTGTTGAAGGTTAACATGACATGTGTCCATGCTGGTGGGGTGGTAGAAATTGATGTTTCTTCAATTTTAAATATTCCACCATAATTTGTGTAAGAAATTCTAAAATTTCCATTTGCTATTATACTTCCTTTATCTTCTAACTTTGGTACATCAGGCTTAATCCAAGCACCCATAGCCATAAAGTTCATACTAGTTTCGTTGATTCCAGTTCCGACAATTTCTCCTCCAGCCACTCCTCCATAATAATACATGCTTCCTCCACAACCACCGGCATTGGGTACCCATACGTTATTTCCTGTTCCGTATTCTTTTATCAAAGTTTTTGCTTCGGTTTTGGTTATTGGATTAGTAAAGGTTAGTGTTGCTGTAGAACCAGAGATATTAATTACTGGTGTATCTTTGTGGTTAAAATAATAAAAGTAACTTGGATTATTTACTGCTGTCGCTGGAGGTGGTAGCGTGCCACCTGCGGGTGGGGGAACAATTGGTGGTGGGGGAATAATTACTGGAGCTATGTTGTAACCGCAAGTTGAGACTATAGGGGTACAAGTTAATCCTGTACAACAATTTAGTGATCCTCCACAAGTTTCTCCAACTTTTTGGCAGGGGACGGGGGTTGGGGTAGGTACAAACTTAGGTGTAGGTATTGTTGATGCTGGTGGGGGAGTAAAGATTGAGCCTGGGGCTTGGAAGACTGAGATACCAAGGAAGTACTGGACAAGGAGAGCAATGGTGTAGGTTAGTGAGAGAACTGCAAAGCCAAAGAGGCAGTTGGTGATTTTGGTTCTGGATGAGCTGACGGTGTTAGTATCACCACCTGAGTTAATCCATTGGACTCCGTAGATGATAATACACATAAAGAGTATAAGAGCTCCGATGATGAGTGACCAACCTATGGCTTGAGAAATTAAGCCAAAGACATCAGTAATTTGGAAGGAGGTTTGAAGTTTTGGGTTACGTAGTTCAACATCAAGATTAGAGACTATGGTTGCGTAGAGCCACATACGCTAATAGTAGAAGTTTGGAGATTGAAACTCAAGAAGAGATTTGAATAGTAATTATTTTTTTCAGCTTCTTCTCATATTGATGTTTTAGAATGACAGATTATATATTGATGTTATATGAAAATTTTTAATAGGAATTTTTTCTTAGGAATTTTGTTTGGGGTTTTTTTGGCGGGCTTGTTTGTAAGTGGAGCGGTGGTTGATCGAGTTTGGGGTATTTCTGGGATTGAGAAAGTTGCAAGCTTGGTTGGGGTATCAATTCCATCTAATATGGATATGAATAGTAATGGCACTATTACAAAAACTGTATTGAATGAGGAGTCAACTGTGATTGATGTGGCAGAAAAAGTTAGTCCTGCAGTGGTAACTGTGGGGATTAAGAAAAACCAGAGGATATTGAGGAACGATCCTTTTTTCGATCCGTTTGGATTTTTCCGTCAACAGCAACAGCCATCGATTGACACTCAAAAGATTGAACGAGATATTGGTTCGGGATTTGTAGTGTCCAGTGATGGACTAGTAGTGACCAATAAGCATGTTGTGAGTGATGTGAATGCTGGATATGTGGTGATAACTAAAGATGGTAAGGAGTATGAAGTAGAAAAAATAGATCGTGATCCTTTGAATGACTTGGCAATTTTGAAAATAAATGCAAACGATTTGGCAACAGTAGCGATGGGGGACTCAGATGTGCTTAAGGTAGGACAGTCTGTAGTGGCAATAGGGACGGCATTGGGAGAATTTCGGCATACTGTAACCACTGGAGTAATTTCGGGTCTAGGACGAGGAATAACGGCGGGAGATGGTTATTTTCAAATGTCAGAAGAGCTTGATAACGTGATTCAGACTGATGCAGCGATTAATCCTGGTAATTCTGGTGGTCCGTTGTTAAATAGTTTGGGACAAGTAATTGGTGTAAACGTAGCCATTGCTCAAGGAAGTGAAAATATCGGATTTGCGTTGCCGGTGAATTTGATAAAAGATGCCTTGGATAGTTTTCAGAATCGAGGTGGGTTTGGAAATAGGGCTTACTTGGGAGTTAGATACTATATGATTAGTGAAAAATCTGCGATTGTAAATGAAGTACCTCAAGGAGCTTATTTGGAAGATGTGGTTGAGGGATCTGCTGCCAATGTGGCGGGGCTTGAATCAGGAGATATTCTTGTGAAGTTTGATGGTAAAACAGTTAAAGATGTTAAAGGTGGATTGGCAGTGCTGATAAATGAAAAAAAGGCTGGAGATAAAGTGAAGATAGAGTATTGGAGAGATGGAGAGACTAAGAGTGTGGATGTTGAGTTGAAGGCAGGTGAGTAATTATTATTCTTCGTCTTGAATATTATCTTGATCGGGATTGGGTGGGGTGGTTTGGAGAGTTTGGACAATAGGTTCGAAGTTGCCTTCAAGAATAGAGCTTAGGTTGTACCATGACTTGCCGATGCGGTGATCTGTGATGCGGTCTTGGGGATAGTTATAGGTACGAATTTTTTCGCTACGCATGCCACGACCGATGGCGAGGCGAGCATCGCCGAGTTTTTCGATACGTTCTTGTTCTTTGATTTCCCAAAGTCTGGAGGCAAGTAATTCCATGGCAATTTCACGGTTGCCGTGTTGGGTGCGATCTTGGTTGCATTCGACAACGACGCCTGTGGGCTTGTGCGTGAGTCGGACGGCAGTGGCAACTTTGTTGACGTTTTGGCCGCCAGCACCTGCTGAACGTTTGAAAGCTACAAATTCGATGTCATCGTTTTTTAGTTCGACTTGAGCGGGTTTGATTTCAGGAAGGATAGCGATGGTGGCGGTAGAAGTGTGGATACGGCCAGATGATTCGGTGGTTGGCACACGTTGAACTCGATGGACGCCTGATTCGTATTGGAGAAGTTTGTAGACGTCTTTGCCTTTGAACTTGAGGACGTTGCCATCAAGGACTTCGATTTTCCAGCCTTTGATTTGTGCATATCTGGTGTACATATTGAGGAGATCTTCGCCCCAGATTTTGGCTTCTTCACCACCTGCTGCACCTCTGACTTCGAGAATGGCAACGTTATTATTTGGTTGATTGGTAGAAGTGGGGGCGCCATTGAGGGCTTGGGTGAAGTGAGTTAGTTGTTCTTTGAGAATTTTGATTTCTTCATCAGCAAGACTAGTCATCTCTGGATCTGCAGATTTGAGTTCTTCAAGCTGGGTAATTTGATTGTTAAGATCTTCAATTTGTTGTTCTAGATAGTTTGACATAGATTAAGTCTATACTATAAGTTAAAAATGTGAGAATGACAACTGAAGTTAGTTGTTGGATTTGGAGATGGTTTTTTTGGCTTTGCTAAGCATTTCTTTGAGAGAAAGATCTTCAGTTTCAGTTTTGGCAACTGGTTTGGCTTTAGATTTTTTGGGAGTGGATAGTGACTCTGCTTGTTTGATTTGAGCTGTAAATTTGTCGACTCGACCAGCAAGATCGATGTAACGAACTTCACCTGTGAAGAAAGGATGACAAGCGGAGCAGAGCTCGACTTTGATGGCTGGTAAGGTTGAGCCTGTAGTAAATGTATTGCCACAAGCGCAAGTAACGGGAACCTCGTCATGATAATTAGGATGGATATTTTGTTTCATAGACCTTGCATATTGTAACATTGAGGGGCTTTTTTTGCTAGGGATGGTAAGAATGGTTTATTGTTTTGTGGATGTTGTCTTGTTGAATTTGAGGTTTTGAGGGGATTTATAAAAAGGATCAAAGGTGGCACTCGAATAGTTGGGGGATTTATTGTTAGTATATTAGGAGTATGTTCGTAGAAATTGCCATGGTAGTAATGGTGGCCGCGGTTTTGGGAGTGATTATGGATCGGTTAGGGCAACCCACGATGATTGGATATATAATCGCGGGCTTATTGGTGGCAGGTGTGGCTGGGAATTTAACTGAGAGTGAGTTGTTGATTACAATGTTAGAAAACTTAGGTCAAGTTGGAGTAGTTTTGTTGTTATTTTTGGTGGGGATGGAGTTGTCGGCTCCGAGGGTTAGTGCTGTGGGTAGAGCTGCGTTATTGGTGGGGTTGGGGCAGTTGGTGGTGACAATTAGTTTGGGATGGTTGATGACGACGTGGATGGGGTATTCGTGGATTAGTGCTTTGTTTATTGCTGTAGCATTGGCGTTTAGTAGTACTGTGGTGGTAGTAAAGCTGTTGAATGAACGTGGAGATTTGCACAGTCTGCATGGTCGGATCGCGGTTGGGTTTTTGTTGGTTCAGGATATGGCTGCAGTTTTTTTGTTGGTGTTATTGTCATCTTTGGGAACGGGGGCATTTGGATGGGAAACTTTGGGACTATTGGCTTTGAAATCAATTTTGATCATTGGAGCAGTGTGGTGGCTGTCTGTCAAAGGAGTCCCTTTGATAATGGAAAAGTTAAACTTGTCTCCAGAGTTACTATTTTTAACGTCTGTGGCGTGGGGATTGGGACTGGCTGCATTGATGGTATGGTCTCCGATTGGATTTACGATTGAAGCAGGAGGTTTTTTGGCTGGTGTTACTCTAGCAAATACGATTCAGCATCATGAGATTATATCGAGATTGCGACCTCTGCGTGATTTTTTTGTAATGATATTTTTTGTGGTGATGGCGTTTGAGTTGTTTCATACAATAGGGATGGTTAATTGGTGGCAGGTGGTGGCTTTGTCGGTGTTTGTCTTGGTAGGAAACCCATTGATTGTGGTTATTTTGATGTGGCAATTGGGTTATCGAGCTAGGACAGGATTTTTGGTTAGTTTGGCTGTAGCTCAGATAAGTGAGTTCAGTTTGATTTTGGTTGGAGTGGCATATTCGATGGGACAGGTAGGCAAAGATACGGTGGGTTTGATTACTTTAGTAGCAATTATTACTTTTGGAGTGAGTGCTTATTTGATAGTTCACGGGTTTAAATTATGGACTCATTTGGGCCCAATTTTGAAAAAATTTGAAAAAAAACGCGGAATGATCGTAAGTGGGGTAGAGGAAAAAAAGTGGAAAGATCATATTGTTTTGATTGGGTGTCATCGAAGTGGAAATATGCTGTTGAGTCATTTAGGGAAGTATGATTTGCCAATGGTGATCATGGATTTTAATCCTGAGGTGGTTAATATGCTTGAAAAACAGGATAGGGCAGTGGTGTTAGGAGATTTGGATGATGTTGAAGTTTATGAACCTGTAGGGTTAGCCGATGCAAAAATTGTGATATCAACGGTGTTTGATGCAAGAGGAACAAAGACAATGTTAGAGTACCTCCAAAATCATGGATCAAAGAGAAATCAATTGATTGTTGTGACAACTGATTATATTAAAGAAGCTGAAGAGTTTTATAAATTGGGAGCCAGTTATGTTAATTTGCCTCGTTTGGTGAGCGGTTGGCACTTGGGGCAATTAATTGGTCGGGCGATTAGGAAGAATGATTTTGAACAAGTTAAGATTAAGGGAGAGCTTGAGTATTCGAAGATAATTAAAGAGAGTGTGATGATATGAAGAAAATTGTTTGGTTATTATTGGGAATAATTGTAATAGGCGTAATTGTGGGGGGTGGATGGTGGTTAATGAGTGAGAAAAAGAAATCAGTTTGGGATGGGGAAAGCAGGATAGGAGTAGTGTTGTTTGTGAATAAAGGGGACGGACATGAATTGATGTTGATGTCTTATGAACCCGATGGTGAAGCGGTGTGGACTTATTTGCCTGCTGATATGCAAATTGGAGTTAGTCGAGGATATGGGAAGTACTCGGCAAGTTCACTGTGGAATTTGTCAGAACAAGAGAATGATCGAAGATTGTTAACTGAGTCAGTTACGTTATTATTAGGAGTTCCGTTTGAGTGGTGGGTAAATATAGGTCAGGAGAATTTGAGTTGTAATGATATGAATTGGGAGTGTATAAAAAGTGGATTAGTTTATGGACGAAATCATTTACGGTTATTAACAAATATGGTGTGGTGGGATAGAATGAAGTTATTGTGGAGAATGAGGGATTTGGATATAGGTGACGTGGTAAATTTAGACGTTACTAAGGCTGGCAGGTCGAAGAGTGAAGTTGAGGTTGATGGTAAAGAGGTGTTGGTTTATTTAGATGAGTACACAGGTTCGAGGTTGGTTGATCGACGAATTAGGAATGAAGCGTTGAGTATACGAATAGTAAATACATTGATGATAAATGGATTAGGGAGTGCAGTTGAACGAGTAATTGTTGGAATGGGGGGTAGAGTAGTTTCAGTTGAATCTATTCCTACGGATATTGGGAAGTGTTTGGTTAAAGGAAATGAGAGTATGTTGAAGTCATTGACTGCTAAGAAAATGATGAGTTTGTGGAATTGTGAACCAAGTGTTGGGGTGGTTGATTCTAAGGCGAATTTAGAGTTTTGGGTGGGGAAAAATACGGGTGAATGGTTAGTTGGTAAGGATAAGTAGTCTTAGTTAAATTGTTTTGTGGCCTGTTTCTTGAATCATGATTTGGATTTTGTTGGAAGAAGTTTCTTTGATACAAGCTGAAAAAGTGTGGCCATTTTTGGAAAGTTGGTTAAATCTAAATGCCATGTCGTCTGGTAATTTGCCAATATGCCTGTCTAGATGGTCGAGAACGGAAATAGTGCGTTTGCTAAAATGCATCTTGATAATATCTCCACAACTTAAACTGGCGATAACTTCTGATGGACCTAAATTAACTAAGTTAACTAATTTGGTTACACCTGGTTTCTTGATAAAAAGCTCTTGATTTGCGACAGTTGTTTTGTTGAGAGATGGAGTTTGGATATGATGTTTGAGGTTATTAAGTTTTTCTAGATTTTTGATGGCTATGGAGTTTTGGGGGTCAATATCAAGGACTTTTTGGTAGGTTTTTTGAGCTTGGTTAAGTTCACCCATTGCAGTATAAGCTCTACCGAGACGATTGAGGGTTGCGGTGTCGTTGGGATTAGTAGAAATAATTTTTTTGTTTATATCGATTGCGAGTTTCCAATTTCCTTGGGTGGCGGCTGTTATTGCTTGGGTATTTAGGTCGGGTAAGGATTTTGAAGTATTGAGATGGGTATTCATGTATGTTTTTTGTAGAGAGTGACAAAAAATAGTTAAATGAGATATAACCATTTTTGGGTGATGTTTGTCAATGGTTGGTAGTTTTGGATAGATCTTGTAGAG
Source organism: uncultured Gammaproteobacteria bacterium (assembly GCA_964561945.1). Lineage (GTDB taxonomy): Bacteria > Patescibacteriota > Microgenomatia > CAYXHB01 > CAYXHB01 > CAYXHB01. Next base: position 58,012 of record CAZLQM010000003.1, read on the forward strand.
TATAATTAGTTTTTGTTATGTCAGGGCACAGCAAATGGTCACAAATTAAGCGACAAAAAGGAATTACAGATCAGAAGCGAGCAAATGTTTTTACCAAGCTGGCTAGGTTTATTACCGTGGCTGTAAAGGAGAGCGGAGGGATTGGAGACCCTGATATGAATTATAAGTTGAGGTTAGCGGTGGAAAAGGCAAAGCAGAGTAATATGCCAAAATCTAACATTGATCGGGCAATTGATTTAGGTACTGGCAAAGGTGGGGAACATAATATGGAGTATGGAATGTATGAAGGATATGGACCGGGAGGAATAGCGGTGATGGTTGAAACTGTGAGTGATAATCCTGTGAGGACTTATCAAGACCTGAAACACACTTTTGACAAAAGAGGTGGAAATCTAGCACAAATGGGAGCTGTGGGGTATATGTTTGATCATGTGGGGAAGTTAGTAATAGATCAAAGTTTGAATGAAGAAAAACAATTAGAGTTAATGGATGTTGAGGGGGTAGTGGATGTTGAAAATGGTGAAGAAAGTACCTTGATATTTACAGATGCCAAAGAGTTAAAACAGGTTCAGGATCGGTTGATTGAAATGAAATATAGCATAAGCGAAGCAGGTCTGGTAATGAGACCAAAACAACCGGTCGCGATTGATGAAGAGATGGTTGAAAGAGTAGGAGAATTTGTGGAGCATTTAGAAGACAATGATGATGTGCAACAGGTTTATATCAATGTAGATTCTCGTTATGTCTAAAAGGCAAAGATCGGTGATTACGGCGTTGGTGCTGACTTTTATGTTAGTGTGGGTGAATTTGATTGATAATTTACGGTGGAGGTATGGAATAATTGGTTTTTCGACAGTTTTGGCACCGATTATGACTGCGTGGTCGATGAAGGAGGTTTGGGTGGGATTATCACGAGGAATGACATTAATTTTGCCTTTGATGCTGATGTTGGGGGCTGCGATGTTTACGTTTCTTTTACCTGATGTTGTACCTGGAATTGGAAATTGGTTTTGGGGAGTAGATGTGGGTTTGTGGATTGGATGGATATTACGGATTGTGTTTTGGAGTGCGTATGGGTTTGCTGTGTATTTATTATTATTAACGGAGAATATTTTTGCGGTGAGTGCAATTAGAACTATTCCGTTAGTTCGGGCAGCTTCGGTAGCAGGTTATTTGTTGACTTTGGTGAGTGCTTTTTTCTTGTATTACGCAATTTTGTCATTTAGATTGCCTTATTATTATAATTTTTTGTATGTAGGATTAGTCAGTTTTCCATTGATATTACAAAGTTTATGGTCGGTGAGTTTGGGCGAGCGAATTACAAAATCATTGAGTTATGTAACTTTTGTGTTGGCTTGGGCATTGATGCAGTTGGTAGCGGTGTTGTCTTTTTGGGATATGAGTGTGGGAGTGATTTCAGTGTTAATGACAGTGTGGTTGTATGTGCTGTTGGGAATTTGTCAGCATTGGTTGATTAGGCGATTGTTTGTGCGAACTGTGTGGGAGTATGTGGGATTGGGATGTTTTGTATGCACTGTGGTAGGGATTTATTACTGGGCATTTTTAACTTAATTTAAAAGCAAGATGAAATTTAAAGTATTGGCAAGTCAGAGAAATGCTCGTGTGGGTGAGATTGAAACGGATCACGGTACAATATCTACCCCTGCGTTTGTGCCTGTAGGAACTCAGGCAACGGTCAAGAGTTTGGTAAGTGAAGATTTGGATGATTTGGGAGCAAGTTGTGTGTTGGCAAATACTTATCATCTGTATCTGCGACCTGGACATGAGGTTATAGAATCCTTGGGTGGATTACATAAATTTATGTCATATGACAAACCGATTTTTACTGATAGCGGAGGGTTTCAGGTGTTTTCGCTTGGTATTGCAATGGAGCAAGGGATTGGAAAGGTGATTGATTTGTTCGCGGATGATTCGCGGGAAGAAATGTCGTTGAATAAAAAGATTGAGAATATAAAAGAGCAAACTGCAATTTTGGATCGAAGATCTTTTTGTAAAATTGACGATGAAGGGGCAACTTTTATGTCCCATTTGGATGGAACTCTGCATCGTTGGACAGCAGAAAAAAGTATGGAGATACAATCTGCTTTGGGTGCTGATTTGATATTTGCAATGGATGAGTGTACTTCGCCGACCCATGATTATGAATATACGAAAAAATCTATGTATCGATCTCATGATTGGGAGAAGAGAAGTTTGGATAAATTTGCTATTTTGCAGTCATTGCGGAAAAGCAAAGGTTTGTATGGACAAGGTTTGTACGGGATAATTCAAGGAGGGCAATATCAGGATTTGCGTGAGGAGTCGACTCGGTTCGTGGTAGAAAATAATTTTGATGGAATTGGAATTGGCGGGGCTTTGGTGTCCAAAAGGATTATGGGCGATGTTTTGGGCTATATAAAGCCATATTTGGACGATAATAGGCCACGACATTTATTGGGAATTGGGGGAGTGGATGATATTTTGGTAGGGGTGAGTCAGGGAGTCGATACTTTTGATTGTGCGCATCCAACTAGGATTGCAAGACGAGGACATTTGTTGATTCGGCCAGAATCAGGTGGAAATATAAAGAATAAATGGAGAGTTGCAGTTGCAAGTAGTGATTGGGTAGGTGATAGTGGACCGATCGATAGGGCGTGTGATTGTTTTGCTTGTCGGAATTACAGTCGGAGTTATATAAAGCATTTATATTGGGCAGCTGAGCTAAGCTATCATCGATTGGCGACAATTCATAATTTGCGATTTATGATAAAGCTGATGGAAGATATTAGAGAATCAATATTTGAGAATAAATTTGACCAATTTAAATCAAGGTGGATGGTAGAATAGAGGAGTTTTCACGACATTTGTTTCACATCCTATAATAATTATAGGACTTTAGTGTATTGAAGTAAGTTTTGAGCGATGCATAGGTTTGCATGCGGAAAATATTTAGTTGTTATTTTAATTAAAATGTAAGTTGACTTCTGTGTCAGGAGAAGTGATAAAAGAGCTAATTTGTGTATGTTATAAGTATTTTTTTTGAAGAATTTAGAGTCAGGTTTGGTGATATGAGAATAATTAATATTAGGTCTATTCTACTATGGTGGAGAGGTGGATAATGTACGTCGCACAATATAACTTTTGCGACATAGAACTTAGATGTGAAGAGGAGAAATGATTATTAGAAATTGATTGTTATTTGATTGCTATTATTGTTTTTTGCGACTGTGAGCAAGATATAAATTAATTGAATAATCCACTATTTGTTTTAATTAGACGTATTAATAAATACGAATATTATACGAATATTCTAGGGCGTTTAAATTCTGGAAAATCATAAATTAGGTCGATTGTTGGTTAATATTAAGATATTTTGGGGTCATAATTTATTATGATATAGATATTTATTGTATTTAGATTTATTTTTGGTGACGTCTATTGACTGTCATTTACATATGGTTTTTATTTGTAAGTTGCATTTAATAAAATACAATTTGTGTTTATTAAATATATTGTGTACCTCATGAGTTGGAGTGCTTATATATTTTTTAAAATGATGACATGAAACATTGGTTTGTGATACAAATAAATTATGTCGCACAATCCATCGATGCTTCCTCAAGGGAATTTGGAGATGTTGTTGGGTGATTTTTTTGATTATTTGTTGGTTGAGCGACAGGTGTCTGTGTTGACTGTGAGGAATTATCGACATTATTTGGAACGATTTGCAGGGTGGATTTTTGAGGCTGGGAGAACTAAGTTCGATGTGGAAGAAATTGATCAAACGTTGATACGTAAATACCGAGTTTGGTTAGCATCGTTTCCTGTAGAAGGTGGAGGAGTATTGGACGGAGTGACTCAGAGTTATCATGTGATTGCCCTACGCTCTTTTTTGCGATGGTTGATTAAGACTGATCATAAGGTATTGGCGCCTGATCAGTTGGATTTGCCAAAGGCAAAAAATCGCAGGGTTGAGTTTATGAGTATGGATGAAGTAGAAAGATTGTTGGAAATGCCAATCACCTCTACTCTATCGGGATTGCGTGATAAAGTTATATTGGAAATGTTATTTAGTACTGGGTTGCGAGTTAGTGAGTTAGTGGGGTTGGATCGAGATCAGATTAATATCGAGCGGAGAGAGTTTGGGGTCAAAGGAAAAGGTGGGCGTGTAAGAGTGGTGTTTTTGAGTGAGCAAGCGACCCATTGGCTAGAAAGTTATCTGGTAACTCGGGATGATGAATGGGAACCGCTGTTTATAAACTATCGAGGAAGCGCGCAGAGTGAGTCTGTGGAAGAAGAAATGAAGAAATTCGATCCAGAGTATGGTAAGGCGCGGAGATTGACAGCTCGGAGTGTACAGAGAATAGTAAAGTTGTATGCCAAAAAGGCAAAGATTCCGATTACGATAACCCCGCATGTGATTAGGCATTCGTTTGCAACGGACTTGTTAACTGCAGGAGCGGATCTTAGAAGTGTACAAGAATTATTGGGACATAAGAATATTGCGACTACACAAATCTATACGCATGTGACTAATCGGCAATTGAAAAATGTACATGAGCAGTTTCACAGTAAGGGAAAGGATTTTTGAGGTAGACTTCTCTACCCTGCGCTATTATTGGCGTGATTATAGCGTGATAAGCACACTTGAGTTATGCAAAAAAAGCCCCGTAGCAAGGTTAGCTGCGGGGCGATGGATGTTTTCTGGGAGTGTTATGCCTGTCTGAATCGGAGATCCATGATTTCCTGTTCGGAACTCTCGAGTTGCTCGAGAGTTGTTTCTGCTGCAGAAATCTCACTACGTAGGTGTTTGAGATATTCTGTAAACAGAAGCAGGTTGCCTCGAGTTTGACGAAGTAGCCTCAAGTATCCCTCCGCTTGTTGTCGATGGTATTTCCGGTTGATTTTTGAAATCAACTCTTCAGAACTCCCAAGCCATTTCAGTGTGATTCGTCCTTCTTGGAGGTGATATCTGAGACACTCAATCTCAGAGGTCATGTCCTCTATCTGGTAAAAATCTTCTGGTTTGCTGGCTTCATAGCGAAGTGTATAAAGGATTTCTTTTGCGAGTTCTTGGTGCCACTGGATGCGGCGTTTGCAGATTTCAGCTCTTGATGTACCGAAAAACTCGATAGGTTTACCCGAGGCTTTGGAGTGCAGCAAAAATTTATTTTCCCACGTTTTAAAATCATCGTGGAAATAAATTTCTTCGCTGCGAAGTGCTGTGAGACCCTCTGAGGCCATCATGATATGCTCGGCTTGTGTGTATTTCGGCTGTGGCATTTGTTTCTCCTTGGTTTTTAAAGTTCCACCGGTGATTCAACGTAGGCTGAACCAATCCTTGTTTAGGATGATGGATATTATAGGTTTTTAAACTCAGAAGTCAATACTATAAGATGTTATCAAATGCAGACTTCTCTACCCTGCGCTATTATTAGCGTGATAAGCACACTCAAGTTATGCAAAAAAAGCCCACGGTTTGGGGAAACCGTGGGATAGGTGGATGTCTCTTTGGGAAAAACTAAAGCTAAAGCTGGCGGAAGCGGATCTGATCGATCTTTTCTTCTGATATCCCCAGCTCATCAAGCGTGGTGCGAGCTTTTTGAGCAAAATCCTCGAGCTTGTTGAGGAGTTGAGTGAATTTGTAAAGATCTTCTGAGAGTTGTGAAAGCTCAATCCACGTCATTAGAGCATAGTGTTTGTAATGTTGGAGCCTGAGAGATTGAATTTTAGCCTCTGAAAGCCCCATGTCTTCAAGTGTCAATCGAGCTGCCTTGAGATGAAAGCGGAGATGCTTGACAGCCCCTTCTGAGAAATACTGAGGAATGTTTTCCTGCAAGTATTTGGCAAAATAATGTGCTTGGGCAGTGTGCCATCGAATGTAGTGCTTGAAGATTTCGGTCTATGAGGTGCCAAAGGCTTCAATTGGTTTTTCTGAAAGCCTTTGATGTCTCCAAAATTCGTCTTCCCAAATTTTAAAGTTTTGAGAAACGATTTCTAGGCTACGCAAAGCAGCAAGGCATTGCCTTGCCATCATCTCATGCTCATTAGGTGTATAAGCCGTCATTGCGTTTTTCCTCCTTGAGATGTCAAAGTCCACCGATAATTCAACAAGTGTTGAACTAATCCTGAATTAGGATACGTGTATTATAGGATTGTGGGTTAGTTTGTCAATGTTATAAGGTACGGGGAAAGCAGACTTTTTTATTTTTTGTGTTATTTTTAGCGCGATTATGACGTGATATTTTATGAAGAATATAAGTTTTGGGTTATTAGTTTAGCTCTAGTTGTGTATCGTTGATGATTTCGCCTTCGAGGACGGCTGCGGTAGTGACGAAGTCGTTAGGGCGAGGTCTCATGAGGATGACCCCTTGGGTGGCTCTTCCTAGGGTGGGGACGTTTTTGATGGGGAGTTTGATGACTTGGGCTGATTTGGTGGTGATTAAGAGTTCAAGTGAGTCTTGGTTGACTAATCTGGCGGCGACAATGTGGCCTGTTTTAGCTGTGACGTTAGCTATTTTGACTCCCTGACCTCCCCTGCCTTGGAGTGGAAATTGACTGATTACAGTTTGTTTGCCTAGACCATTTTCCATGACGACGAGAATGGTGGGTTTAGGATTAAGTGTTTCCATGCCAGAGGAGATAACTTCGCAACCGACAACATAGTCATCGGGTGACGAGAGCTTCATGCCGATGACACCCATGGTGTCGCGACCTGTGGCTCGTATGTCTTCTTCGGAGAAGCGGATGGATTTGCCGTTATAGGAAACTAGGAGGAGATGGTCTTTGCCTTGTGTAGCTAATGCGCGGACTAGTTTGTCGTCATCTTTGAGGTTAATGGCAATTAAACCATTGACACGAATATTGGCGTATTCGGAGAGGGCGGTTTTTTTAACTGTGCCTTTACGGGTTGTAAGAAGTACATACTGGGATTTGTTTTGGAATTGTTCATTATTAAGAGTTAATAGTGATTGGACTGTTTCGGTGCTTTCGATGTTGAGCAGATTGACTAAACTTGAACCTTTGGAGGTACGAGAGCCTTCGGGAAGTTCCCAGACTTTGAGTTTGAATACTTTGCCTTTGTCGGTGAAGAAAAGAATATGATCGTGAGTTTCGGCAGAGATTATATGGGCGATATCGTCTTCGGCTTTGGTGGTCATGCCAGAAACGCCTTTGCCACCGCGTTTTTGTTGACGGAAGGCTTGGGGCTGGAGACGTTTGACGTAGCCTGAATTGGTGATGGCAATGACGGTTTTTTCGCGAGGGACAAGATCCTCTTCGTTGAAGTCGCCCAAAGGATGAGGGACGATTTTAGTCCGGCGTTCGTCGCCGAAGTCTTTGATAAGTTGTTTAACTTCGTCTGAGATAACGGTAATTATTTTTTCGGGGTGCATGAGTAAGTCTTCGAGATGGCGAATTGTAGCCATAATTTCGTTGTATTCGTCTTCAATTTTTTTGCGTTCAAGACCTGAGAGTTTGCGTAGTTGCATGTCAAGGATGGCAACAGATTGGATTTCAGATAAACCAAATTTGGACATTAAGTTGTTTTTGGCTTCATCAGTGTCTTTGGAGGCACGAATGGTTTTAATGATTTCGTCAATATGATCAAGGGCTATTTTGAGTCCTTCGAGGATATGAGCTCTATATCGGGCATTACGCAGGTCAAATTGTGAACGACGGACAATAATGACTTGACGATGTTTGACGTATTCGGTAAGGATTTGTTTGAGGGAAACAGTTTGGGGGGTCCCATCGACGAGAGCAACGATGTTGGCTGGGAAATTGGTTTGGAGTTGGGTGTGCTTATAGAGTTGGTTAAGCACGGCCTTGGGTTTGGCGTCTTTCTTGAGCTCAATGACGACTCTGATACCTTGGCGGTCAGATTCGTCGCGTAAATCACTGATGCCATCGACTTTTTTGTCTCGGACAAGTTCGGCGATTTTGGCAACGAGGGTGGCTTTGTTGACTTGGTATGGTAGTTCGCTGACTACGATGCTGGTGCGCCCTGTTTTTGATTCTTCTGTATCAGTTTTAGCCCTCATGGGGATTGAGCCTTTACCTGTAGCGTAGACGTTGCGGATGATAGTTTGGTCGAAGATATAACCTGAGGTGGGAAAGTCAGGGCCCGGAATGTGAGTGATTAATTCGTCTAGCGTGATGTCTGAGTGGAAGGTTACTTTGGGATTGGGAATGGGAGTCTCCCAAGGGACCGTGGGTTTGGCAGATAAAATATTGGCAAATGGGTCGACTTCGCCGTCGGTGCCTAAATATGTCATTTCGGTAAGTTCTGAAGTGCTTTTTTTGATAGTGGCGAGAATGCCGTTACAAACCTCGGTAAGGTTGTGAGGTGGAATTTTGGTAGCCATACCCACAGCGATGCCTTCGGCGCCCATTAGGAGTAAGTTCGGAAGCAGTGACGGCATGACGTCGGGTTCTTGTTGGGTGTTATCGAAGTTGAAGGACATGGGGACTGTAGCTTTATCAAGATCCATGACGAGAGTGGAAGCAATTTTGGCTAGTCGGCATTCGGTATAACGCATGGCAGCGGCGCTGTCTCCATCAATTGATCCAAAGTTACCTTGGCCGTCAACTAAGGGGTACCGAAGCGAAAAATCTTGGGCAAGACGTACAATGGATTCATAAATTGCACTATCGCCATGGGGATGGAATTTTCCCATGACTTCTCCGACGACTTTGGCACTTTTGACGTATCTGGCCGGAGGTTCGAGATTCATCTCTTTCATGGCAAAGAGAATGCGACGGTGTACGGGTTTGAGTCCGTCACGAATATCGGGAAGTGCACGGGAAACAATGACAGACATGGCATAATCTAGGTAGAAACGTTGCATTTCGCCTGTGATTGAGGCTTGGAGAATTTTGCCGTAGGCGGTGGAAATTAGATTTTCGTGATTAATTGTCGAATGAGTTATATCTGGAGTTGCAAGACCTTCGTTTTCTGGAGAGTTGGGAGTTGGTGGTTGATCTTGAGCCATAGAAGTTATGAGTTGTTTGATAGAGGTTCACAAAATAAAACCTCCTTTGGGAGGACAGACATAAAAGTACCACGATATAGGTTCAAAAGTCAAATATTTTGGTACAAATTGTTAAATTAGTCGGATTGTGGCAGGAATCCGTATTTAATTGGACCTTGAGATCGCGATACTCGTAAAAATTCTTCTTTGAAATTGGGTAGTTGACTAAAGACGACATACTTAGAACCATAGGCGTGGTTACTTTCATCTGTGCGGGTGATGTGGAGAGAAGTCCTGCCCCAAGTGCTAGCGACTCTTTGGGCAGCGATAATCCCAGTAGGAGTATCGGGTTTTGTTGAGGTAATCTCGATGCCTGTAGAGATGCCTGTAAGAGATCCGTGTGCATTTGTGGAGTCGACATCAATTTCGAGAAAATGAGGTTCTTGAACTTGATAGTGAGTTGAGCTTCGGTTGGCAAAAATGTCTTGTGCTCGCTCGTATGTTAGGTGGGCCATGGAGTGTTTATTTAAGGCAGTTACTGATTTCTTTGAGGGCTTCTTCTCTACTTTCCCAGCCAATAATTTTGATCCATTTACCTGGCTCGAGATCTTTGTAGTGTTCGTAGAAATGTTTGATACGATCTTTGAGAATGGTGGGGATTTCGTCAATGGATTTGTAATTGCCATATAGTGGGTCAACTTTGGGCATGGGTACGGCGATTACTTTGTGATCAATGCCTTCTTCGTCTTCCATTTGGAGTAAGCCAATGGGGGTAACACGAATGGCGCATCCTGGATGAACGGGATGCATGCTAAGGACAATGATGTCTAGAGGGTCGCCATCTTTGGCTGAGGTTGAAGGGACGAATCCATAGTTGAATGGAAATTGGAAAGCTGTGAAAGCAAATCTATCTACAAAGATAACGCCTGATTCTTCATCTACTTCGTATTTGGTGGAGCCTCCTTGGGGAATTTCGATTACTGCTGTTAGTTCTTGAGGTGGATTTTTGCCTGAGGAAAGAGTTTTAAGTGACATATGTGAAATTATAGGCACTTGGGTGGAGATGTCAACGAGTGAAGGTGTATTTGATTTGGTAATAATTCGTACATATACAATGTGAATTAGTGCTTGACTTAATAACAAACAAAGTCAATAATAAGTCATCCTATAGTTATATCCCCAAGGCGGGGATAAAGATGACTTGAGGATGATGGTACTTTGACAACTCAAGCTCAAAAACTAGAGAGTGAGAATTGAGCAAGATTGCTCTTCTCTACTCTTTTTATATATAAAAGTTGTTTCTTTTTTTTATCGCCCGTAACGGGCAAGGAGGATGTGATGAAGGTTTGGAGATCGTTGTTTGTGTTTGCAGTGTTCTTGTCGACCTTGATTGTGCCGGTAGGAGCGAAGGCGCAGGAAGAGATTCCTCCGTTTCAGTCTAGCAGTGCTAGTAGTATGATTGTTGGTGACGTTTATCGCGATAACGCGGAGGAAACTTGTTATTATACAGGGGTTCTTCCTTTGGATGGTAATGCGGTCCAGTCGGGGTTTGGCTGGATAGAGAATCAAGTGTATCGAAATTACGGTCGAGCTGACTCAACATTTGATCCGCCATTGGGTTGGATTCAGGTGTCTGAATCGGGATCGGCTCGGGAAGGAATTGCTAGCAAGATGGAGGTACTTGGAGTGTTTGGTTCGTTTGGTCTTTCGGGCCTAGATCGAATATTTCGAGTGCAATTTCCTGCTGGTCAGGTTACTATTGCTGAGTTTGCTCCTAGCGGTGGTAATTGGCAATCAATGACATGGGTCGTTCCTGTTTTGCCTTTTGGTCAGCGTGTAACAGTGCTGGCTCAAGGTGGATCGGGAAAAATTGCTGGAGTTGGAAATCTGGCGATTGGGCGTTGTTATGCTAAATCATCATCTCCGTTGCCTCCTGTTGTATATGAGGAGTTCGAGGATAGCACTGCTATTTTTGAATCGGTTGAGGCGGGAGTTGTGCAACTTGACAATACTCAACAGGAGTGCCGGACTGTTATGTTGCCACTCTTGAGAGGTCCTGAGGTGGTTACAACTGCATCAGCTGATGAAGCGTTAAGATCGTCGCGTTCACCCTGGGGCATCATCGATGGATGTGTTTCATCGTATGTCCCGAATCCTGTGGCTACGTTGATGTGCCTTAATCCAATAAGAGTTAATCTTGTAAAGGATGATTCTAATCAAGGTTGGGCATTCGAGATGCGTTGTAATCAGAACCCTTGGTTTGGACCAGTTTATTTGGGAAATGTTCAAGCTTTGCCTTCAGGCGGGATTGGACTCCCTGGACTGATTGGTACCGTTGGGGTTGCAGTTGCGGCGTATGCAGTTCCGGCGTTGGAAGGACCTGCGAATAAGGTTTGGTATTATATTCGATCTCGAACTGGAATTCGTAATCAGGGAGAGATTGAATTTAGCTCTGAAAATGAAGCTCTTGATTGGGCCTATTCTCAGAGTGTTGTGCCTGCAGCTATGAGTGCAGATCCGATATCCGTGGCACGGATGATGCACATTGATGTAGAGGACCTAGATAGTGAGATGTTGTCTTCGATTCGGTACTATGTTGATCCAACGTCAATTTCTGATGATTTGCAGGTGTATAAGTCCAGTGCGATGGGCGGGGTTCTTCCTCCTGAAGGTTTGGTAGCATACGTACAGTACGCTACCGGTGATGGTTCTGGAGAAATAACTGGAGTTGTTAGCTTCTATATTTCAACAGGGAGACCAAGCATTCCGATTACCGGACCTAAGGGATGGTTGGAAATGACTACTGAGGAAGCGGAAGCGAGGTTCCCACTACCACCGTATGACCCAACGAAAATCCCAGAAGAGATTCATAGGGATCCTCCTAATGTTCCTGTCGATCCCGGTCGTAAAGCACTGAGGTCCGCGGAACACGTCACACTATATAATTGGGTGGCGATTTTCTTGGGAAATTTCAAGCGACCACCGTGGGACTGGTGTGGCTATCGCAAGGATACGGAGACAAGCGGAAGTTGTGCTTGTGTTAAATACCCTTTGGGATATATTGATACACTAGGCAAGGTGTATAAAGGTTTAATTGCTATAGTAAATGGCAATTCTACGGTCTTTGGGGTAAAGCCACCGTCGTCTAGTTCTTTTAGCCCATATTCAGAATCAGCTAGACCAGATCAGAATGGTTTTAAGGATCCAGAGATTTGGAGAACAATTGGTCCTGACGATTTTAATCTCTGTAGCCCTGAGCAACAGAGACAACTGGGTTTGAACTTAGCTCCGTGAGCTGTGAGTTGTTGGGGTCTGGTTACTTCGGTGACCAGACCCTTTTTTATTTATCTACTAAGTATTGAGGTGAAGTCTGGGATATGTTGATTGAAGTCGCGTACTAAAGATTTATGGAATGTAGCAGGTAATTGGTCAATACTGGTTCCGTAGATTTGAATTACTCCGAATAGGGTATTGAACTCATCTTTAATGTTAGGATTTTTAATCTGCGGTGCAACTTCAACTAATCTTTGTATTATTTCTGTTGCTCTTTTAGATAAACCATGCTCACGTGTGTCTAGTCGTAAGCCTTGAAAATCAATGAGTGGAGATATGCCTTTGATATTTGTCTGTCTGTCAGGGCGATCAGTTTTTCCCTTGCTCAAGTCATTTAAAAATAGACCAGTAATGGAACTTGGTTCTGACTGAGACGAGAATTCCTTGACAAGTAATTCTCGGATCCAGTCGGGATGTTCTTTAAAAATAAATATTGGTTGTGTATTGATATTAATTTCGTGTAGTTTTGTAAGAATCCGTAGTGTTTGGATAGTTCTTCCAGTTGCAATAGTGTCATCGATTATTTGATATGTTTTGGCAGGTGATAAAGTGTCCAAACTGTGTTTAACGTGGGGATCATGTTCGAGCCATTGCTTGTATTCTTCCAAATCTTCATCGTTGGCGAATTCACCTAATTCAGGGGTTAGTTCATCAGGATATTTAGTCATGAAATATTCGAGAAAACGACCATAAGTTTCCCCGCCGATATTTCTGACAGCTCTTATTGGAGGGAATGAGGGATATTTGGCAAGAAGTTCCTTTAATCCCGCGATTGCTAAATTTCCTGATCTAGGAAGAACGATAAATCCTTCGTCGGGATTACTGTTCTTGCCTGTTTTAAGTATCTGCTCAATTGAATTTTTGCGGACTTGAGATAGATGTGGTGGAATGATTATTTCTGGCAATGGTTGATATTCTGACATTAACAATATTATAGGTCATCAAAGTTAATTTTTCAAGTTGTATTTGTAGCTTGAAATATAGGTGGTTTCAAGACTTGATTTTTGGGTTGGTATAAATTGACAAGTCAATAAACAAGAGTATAATATTTATATCCTATAGTTTAGATTATCAGTTCGATAGTCGCGCTATTTGGATGGTAGTACATTGATAATTCAAGTTAATGTTGACAGAGGAGAGGTCTTCTCTACTCTGTTATATCAAACATATGGAGATTTTAAGATGAAGAATATTAAGTTTGTGCTGGTGTTGCTGTTGGGAATATTTTTTGTCATGGCGCCGATGAGCGTGTTGGCACAGGATCAGCCCGTGATAGTTGATTCGCCCTATTGTTATCAGATGTGGATTCCTGATGATTATCAATTGGGGAATTGGCAATTGGTCAAGGGGCGTACTGGTTGGGGTGAGGTTCGTGAAGGCAATTATCGTTGGAGTACAATTGCGGGTCAGGAAATTGTGTTTGAAGGTAATCTGTCGTTGGCAGATTTTGCAGACGGGACCTTGTTTGAGGTAAAGGTGGTTTTGGACGTACGGAATGATGCAGTATCCACTCCACGGCTTTTTCAGATTTATCTGGAGACTGTGGGAGGTAGCAGGATTCCTATGTTTCCTGCGCCACTTAGCACAAGTGACATTATGGATGGAATTTGGACGCTAGAGGCAACCCCATATGTAATGGGGATGCCTGAAGCTTTGGTTTTTCGCTCTTGGGGTGGGACAGACTCTATTTCGATGGATGACGTTGTGATAGGAGTTTGCCCCATCATAACGTTTAAGAATTATGTTCCGATTGTGTTTGATCGGCCACATTAACTTGAAGTGAGGCTCTGTTAGATTAATTTCTGACGGAGCCTCTTTTTTTGGCACGATAAACAGCGTGATTATGGCGGGATATATTTTGAAGTTATAACTATATTTTGGTATACTACGGGGTATTGCACGTTACCAATTCAATAAAAGAGTTTCAAGGAGGAAGACAATGCGAACGAGGAAGGTTGGGTCGTTTTTTGTTGACACGGAGATTGAGGTCGTGTTGCCTGATTCTGCGACTATGATGATGACGCAGATTGTCCAATGGCTCCTTTTGCCGGATGCCTTGGTATACGCAAGTAAGCAAGGTGCTTACCTGATTGAGCAAGATAAGCTTAGTTTCTTGGAAGTAATCCAAGGAATTTGGGTTTATCTGTTTAAGTTTGATTTGGCAAGCAGACTGGGATTTGTATACTCCAATTATCCGACAATGGAGTGCTTGGGTGGTCATCTTTCTAAATGTGAGCATGGAGATATCGAAGTCTCTGTGATTTATACATTTAGCAAGAAGGATTGTTATCGAGCATTCGCGAAGGCGTTGGGACAATCGCTATGTCGAGGCAATGCCACGGCGGAGCGGTTGGAAGCTGAGTTTGGTGCAATTTTGGCCTTGCCAAAGGTTGAGGTTGTATGGGCTGTTCAGGAGTATCTCTTGAAGTTGGTACAAGCCAACCCACAACGAAAGGAAGAAAAGGAAATGGTAGAAAAAACCAATCTGCAATGGCTTTGGGACCTGAGGCGAGCAGTGGGTAGGAATCAAGGAATCTGCATCAAAGGCGGTACATTGGCTGAATTGAGGACTAAAGCATTTGAGATTTTGGGTCTGGAGGAGGACCCAAAAGTTGATGTTGCCACTATCGTTGAGCTTTTGGAGGAATTTGTTGCTCCGAAGTTCAACAAGTATGGTGAGCTGAACATGCGCCCCGACACGGAAAATCAGTCTGACATTTACGCCAAGTTTGCTGAGCCACAGAAAGAGGAAGATCCATGGCAGATGCGCGGTCTGGTGATCGACAAGTTTTTTGGTGAGCTGTGGATTGAAGTATCTGATCTTTGGCGGAATCCACATCGGAGCGCAATTGCGCAGTTTAAGTCAGGATTGAGCGAGAGGATCGAAAGTCTTCCCTTCTTGATTCAGAAAGGCCCTTTCCTTCTCTGTCTTCATGGAATGTTGGCTGCGTATCATCATGACGATGATCCTGCCTGGAGTGACTTGGAGGATAAGGTGTTGGAGTGTATTCAGGGTGAGCTTCTTGGTGCTCTCCTTAATTTGAATTTGGAGAGTTAGCGTGTATGGCCGGGGATAGTTGATTTGCTTAATAAGCAGATTGACTACCCTGGCCTTTTTTTGTGGAGAAAATAAGTGAGTGTGGAGGTTGATTCTGAATCAACCTCAGAATGACAGTTAAGAAGTTAAAATTTCTTAAATATCTAGGTTGGCTGATTTGGCGTGGGTTTGGATGAAACGTTTGCGGGGTGGAACTTCGTCGCCCATTAGCATAGTAAAAACTGTATCAGCCATGGATGCATCTTCTATGGTGATTTGTTTCATAATGCGGTGCTCTGGATTCATGGTGGTATCCCAGAGTTGTTCAGCGTTCATTTCTCCTAAACCTTTGTAACGGCTAATGTTGGGTTTGCTAGTTAAGGCTTTGTGCTTTTTGATGAATTCATCACGTTCTTCTTCGCTATAGGCATAAGTAGTGTTTTTGCCAATAGAGATTTTGAATAATGGTGGAATGGCAAGATAGAGATGACCTCGGGAGACAATTTCTTGAGCATGACGGAAGAAGAAAGTGAGTAAAAGAGTGGCAATGTGTTGGCCGTCAACGTCGGCATCAGTCATGATGACGATACGATGATAACGAAGTTTCTCAGGTTCGAAGGTCTCCCCTACTCCTGTGCCCATGGCTACGAGGAGGTTCTTAAGTTCTTCAAATTTGATAATACGGTCAAGTTGTGCACGTTCGGTGTTGAGGACTTTTCCACGTAATGGCAGAATGGCTTGGAATTTGCGATCTCGACCTTGTTTGGCGGTACCGCCTGCGGAATCTCCTTCGACTAGGAAAAGTTCGGACTTGGCAGGATCGCGTTCTTGGCAATCGGCGAGCTTGCCTGGGAGACTAGCGCCTTCGAGGGCTCCTTTGCGGATGACAGCTTCTTTGGCGGCGCGGGCTGCGAGGCGAGCTCGTAGAGCTAAGGTAACTTTGTCGATTATTGCTTTGGCATCTTTGGGGTGTTCTTCGAAGTATTGGGTTAAACCTTCTCTGGTAGTGGTTTGGGCTAGACCTTGGATCTCGGAGTTGTTGAGTTTGGTTTTGGTTTGGGATTCAAATTGAAGATTGTCCGATGGCATTTTGACATAGATAACAGCAGTTAGACCTTCTTTGATATCTTCGGCAGTTAGGCTGTTGTCGTCTTTGATGGCACCTGTTTTTTTGGCGTAATCATTGATAACTTTATTGAGGGCGATGCGAAAACCTGTGACGTGAGTGCCTCCATCAGGAGTGTAAATTGAGTTGACGAAACTCTTGAGGTTTTCGATATATGTATCGGTGTAGTGGAGAGCAACTTCAATTTCGGCGGTATCGGATTGGGATTTGAAGAAAATGACATCAGTTAACAAGTCTTTGTTACGGGAGAGATGTTTGGCCAGAGAACGGATACCTCCTTCGAAGTAATAATTCATTTCTCGGCCATTACGCATATCGAGGAAATGAAGTTTGAGTCCAGCCACTAAATATGCCCGATCTCGCATCATGCTAACAATGCGGTCGTCGTCAAATTTGCATTCTGGGAAAATTGTTTGGTCTACAGAAAAAGTGGTGAATGTGCCTGAGGGAATTTTTGAGATGATTTGGTAATGCTGAGGAAACCATTCCTGGATGTATTTCTCGCCATCAGTCAGGAGGGGGGAAGTCGGAGTACCTTTTTGGTAGGTTTGATAGTAATATTTCTTGCCACGTTTGACTACAACTCGACAGTTATCAGACAAGGCATTGACTACTGAAGCTCCAACTCCGTGGAGACCGCCGGAAAATTTGTAAGCTGAAGCTGAGAATTTGCCTCCTGCATGGAGTTTGGTCATGGCTACTTCGAGGGCTGATATGCCAAGCTTGTGCATGTCGGTGGGAATGCCTGCGCCGTTATCAATAACGGTGGCTGAGCCATCTTGGTTGATACAGACCCAGACATCTTGGGCGCGGTTAGCTAGAGCTTCGTCAACTGAGTTATCAACAATTTCGCGGAGCAATTCGTGATAGCCACGAATATCAGTTGAACCGATATACATACCTGGCCGTTTGCGGACGGGCTCTAGGCCTTCGAGGACTTGGATATCGGCGGCTGTATAGTGGACTTTTGGCATACGGTGGTCATTATACGAGGTCTAGGGTTTGGGGGCAAGGGAAGTTTAATTTTGTTAAGCAATATGATATTATAGGATTAATGCATAATCTGCAGATACGCAGTTTGACAACTCAACCGTGACAATCCTGAAAGGATAGGAACATGTCTACTGATTTGCATGCAGATATTGTTGCTAGATTGTTGGATGAATGGCGAAATATTGAAGAACTTGATAGAGTTGAATTGGTTGATCTTATAGTTAAATGTAATGAGGGAGGGTTCTTGGGTTTTGAAGATCATCAGGGAGCTGTAAATATGCGCAGAATAATATCACAAACAAGAGAATTTGTTGGACATGTTGAGGAGGTGATTAGGAGGGATCCTAGTATAAAGGATTCTTATGTTGTAGAAGATAAAGGGAGGGTGAAAGTACGTGAATTGCTGGCTGCGGGGGCGAATAATGTCATTGGATTGGAGGCCGCATATAGGGATTATTTGACACGTTCAGGAGAATCTGGTCAAGAGTAGTTGTTAAATTTGAGGAGGGCAAATTTGCCCTCCTCTTTTTTTTGATGATGGGGGTGAGTTAAGGATTGTCTAAGTTAAGAAAGAATGATGAGTGAGTTTGAGATTGGGGTATAGATTTTTGTATATCGTCTTTTTTGTATTTG